>DASRBU010000237.1:0-7433 GCA_035653475.1 Candidatus Dormiibacterota bacterium
CGTCTGGGGTGGTCCATGTGGCCGGTGCCCGGTCGCAACGTGATCACGGGCACGGCCTGGGTGCTCTTCATCAGCTTCATCGTCCTGCTCACCTTCTGGGCCCTGAGCGGGGTCACCATCTTCGGCATCACCGGCGGCTAGCGGCGGCCCGTCCCGGCTCGCCCCTCACCCGAGCGGGCGATCGGGGCTGCGGCGCCGGCTCAGCCGCCGCCCTGGTGAGCTGACCGGGCGAGGGCACGACGCGTGAAGGCGGCCCGGCCTGCGGGGGATCGGGGGGCTGCCGAGGTTCCGGCCACGGTCGGGGCGGGATCCACCGTCGCGGGAAGGGGCGAGGACCGGATGCCCACCGCACCCCCATCCCGGCCGGGAACGGTCCCGCCGGGGCTGACGGAAGCCCAGGCCGTGGTTCCCCGGGCTCGGGGGTGGCACCCCGCCGACGGCGCAGCCGGCGTGGGCGAGCGGAGGAGGACCGGCCCTCCCGGGCGGTCACGACACCTTCTCGGTGACCCGGTACTCCAGGTACTTGCCCAGCAGCAGCCGGGTGTGGGACTCGAGCGCCGGCAACACGCTGAGCATCATGGCCACCACCGGGTAGGTGAAGTACTGGAGGTAGACGATCCCTCGTCGGAACCGGCCCCAGTGGGCCGGCTTGGGCGGCAGCAGCCGGTGCTCGACCGCGATCAGGACCACGATCGAGGACATGGCCGCGGTCATGAGCAGGCTCGAGTAGAGCCACAGGTTCTGACCCAGGTCCGTGATCGAGAAATCCACGCTCGCCCACACCGGCAGGTCGGCCCCGAAGAACAGCAGCACGGGCAGGAAGATCCAGTCCAGATGGGTCAGGAACAACACCATGAAGCGGTAGAGCCGCAGCCAGAGCGGGATCTCCGGGTGCCGGAAGAGCCGGCGCATCACGTAGGGGACGTCGGTGATGCCCCAGGCCCAGCGCTTGATCTGGTTGTACTGGTTCAGGTGGGTGGAGGCGAAGTCGCGGGACTGGGGCGAGTCCCCGTAGATGGGCAGGAAGCAGGGCCGCACCCGGAACCGCTTCCCGAAGGCGAAGAAGCACTTCCAGAAGAAGCGCGAGTCCTCGGGAATGACGTCCTTGTCCCAGTATCCGACCCGGCGCACCATCTCCAGGCTGCAGGTGTAGCTGGAGAAGGCGCACAGCCGTCGGGGCTGGGAGTGCAGGAACATCTGCCACTGGCTGGTGCTGGCCGACATCACCCGCACCGCCGTCGGCACCTCCCAGAAGTTGTTGTGGAAGAAGGGGACCGGCTGCCAGATGACCGTGTCGCGCAGCGCCTCGCGCGCGTGGTGGTAGCTGAGCCAGGCGAAGTACTGCGGGTGGACGCGGTAGTCGGAGTCGAGATCGGTGACCAGCACCCGGTTCAGGTCGTAGCCCAGGCAGGTCAGCTCCTTCACCATCTCCCGCCCGCCCCAGTTCATGGCCGCCGACTTGCCCGGGACCAGCGGCGGCTCCATCGGGTCCTTGATGTGGAAGAAGTGGGCCACCTGGTCGCCGAACCGCTCCCGGAGGCGGGCCACGTTCTCCCAGCCCGGACGATCGGTCACCCGGGTGATGATGCCGATGATCTTCTGCTCCTTCGGATAGTTCGCCTCCACGATCGCCCGGCAGGTCCGCTCCAGCACGCCGTAGGGCTCGGTGTAGGTGGGGATCAGGCAGAGGTGGTGGAAGGAGAGCGGGTCGGGGCACCCCGGGGGCACCGGCTCCCGGCACCGGATCATCCAGTCCGTCTCCATGTCCCGCCGGAGGTGGCGGTAGGTCGAGGTGACGCCCCAGATCATCCAGATGGCCCGGAAGAACCAGTAGACGTCGAACAACAGCACCGCCGTCGCCACCAGGAAGGCGCCGTCGGAGCCGAAGACGAAGGAGATCCAGGCCGGCGCCAGCAGCATGACCCAGGTGGCCAGCCCCGGGAAGGCCTCCAACATGCGGTCTCCCGCTTGGCGCAGCGGCGAGGGGGCCGCCGGAGCCAGGGCTCGAGTGGAGGACGACACCGACCACGGATTATCACCCCCGGGAATAGCCGTCTGCCGGCGTCGCTTCCGTAGCGTATGAGCAACCTGAAGACGTTCGGGGAGGCAACCTTCGACCAGGAGGTCCTCCGGGCCGACGGCCCGGTGCTGGTCGACTTCTACGCTGACTGGTGCGGCCCCTGCAAGATGATGGCGCCGGTCATCGACCAGATCGCCGAGCAGTACCAAGGACGGCTCACGGTGGGCAAGCTGAACGTGGACGACAGCGCCTCGATCGCCATGCGCTACGGGGTGATGGGCATCCCCACCCTGGGCTACTTCCAGAGCGGCAAGCTCGTGGACCGGCTGGTCGGCTACCCCGGTCCCAGCGGGGTCCGGGCCTTCGTGGAGAAGAACCTCCAGGCGGCCGGGATCGGCTGAGAGCCAGGCGCCCGGCCTCGGGGGGTCGAGGCCACGCCGGATCCGTTCGGCCACGGGCTCCGGCCCCTCCACCGCCATCGGCGGCACCGTCGTCCGCGTGCCCGGCCGCCCGGGGCGCGGCGGCCGGCCTCGGGCGCGGCCCGACCTGAGGTCGGCTGCGACCGGGCGGTGACCTCCCTCCCCGTCGGGAGGAGGCGGGACCCGTACCCTTCTCACCAGAGATGCCGAGCCTCTTGGGTGACCGAAGCCGGACGACCACGCTCGCCGACCAGGTCTACGAGCGCCTCCGCCAGGCCATCGTCCGGGGCGAGCTGCGGCCCAACCAGCGGCTGGTCGAGGCCGAGCTGGCCGCCTCGCTGAACGTCAGCCGGACCCCGATCCGGGAGGTGCTGCAACGCCTGGAGGCGGACGGGCTGGTGGTGAGCGCGCGCCGGAGCTGGCTGGTGCGAGAGCACACCGCGGACGAGATCCGCCAGATCTTCGAGTGTCGCATGGCGCTGGAGGGCCAGGCGGCCAGGCTGGCGGCGACGCGGGCGACGCCCCAGCAGCTGGCGGCGATCGAGCGGGCGGCGGCCGAGGTCGGACGGGTGATCCAGGACCGCGCCCGCCGCGTCGAGGCCAACGACCGCTTCCACGAACTCGTCAACCGGGCCGCGGCCAACCCGATGCTGACCACCCTGATCGAGCGCAGCCGTCTCTACCACTTCAACCGGCGCCTGGCCGTCCTCTACACCGAGCAGGAGCTGTCCCGCTCCCAGGAGCAGCACCTCCGCCTGGTGGACGCGCTTCGGGACCGGGACCCCGACGCCGCCGAGCGGGTCACCCGCGAGCACCTCGAGACCTCGCTCCAGACCGCCCTGGCCAAGCTCGCCCCCGAGACCTGAGATCCAGGCGGATTTTGGCATCCCGGCCGGTATACTGACCGGCATGCCGAGGACCGCGGACGTGGTCGTGGTCGGCGGGGGCATCGTCGGTCTCTGCGTGGCCCACCAGCTCCGCGCCCGTCGTCTCCGGGTGGTGGTGGTCGAGCGCGGCCGGTGCGGCCAGGGATCGACGGCCAGGGCCACTGGGGGCATCCGGACCCAGTTCGGCACCGAGGTCAACGTGCGCCTCTCCCTGCGCTCCCTGGTCCACTTCCGGGAGTGGCCGGACCGTTACGGTGGCGACGCCGGCTACCGGCCCATCGGCTACCTCTTCCTGGCCACCACCCCCTCCCAGGTGGAGCAGCTGCGCCGGGGCGTGGCCCTGCAACGCGCCTGCGGCGCCCGCAACCAGCTGCTGGACCGAGACGAGGTCGCACGGGGCCTGCCCGGGGTTGTGCTCGACGACGTGCTGGCCGCGGCCTTCGGCCCCGACGACGGGCTGGGGGACCCGGGCGCGGCGGTGACCTCGCTGGTCAGCGCCTGCCGTCGCGCCGGGGTGGAGGTCCTGGAGGAGACGCCCATGGTCCGTCTCCAGCTCGACGGGGGACGGCCGGCGGGCGTGGTCACCCGCCGAGGGCGGATCGCGGCCGAGGCCGTGGTCCTGGCCACCGGGGTCTGGACGGCACCGATCGCCCGTCGGCTCGGCCTGGAGCTGCCCATCGCCCCCCACCACCGGCAGGTGTACCGGACGCGCACCGCACCCGGGGTGCCGGACCGCTGCCCCCTGACCGTCGACCTGGGGTCGGGCGTCTACTTCCATCGCGACGGGCCGGGCCTGATCTTCGGCGGCGGCGACCGGGTCGGCGAGCCGGGCTGGGACGACCGCTTCCGGCCCGAGGAGGCCCCGCGCATCGTCGAGCTGCTGACCCGCCGCCTGCCCGCCATGGCCGATGCCGAGCTCGCGGGCGGATGGGCCGGCCTCCGGGAGATGACCCCGGACGACCTCGCCGCCGTCGGCCCCTTGCCCGGGCTCGACCGGGTCCACGTCGCCGCCGGCTTCAGCGGGCACGGCTTCATGCACGCCCCGGCCGTGGGCGAGATCGTGGCCGCCGGGCTCTGCAGAGAGGCTCCCCCGGTCGACGTCTCGGCCCTCGACCCGGCCCGTTTCCAGCGTCAGCTGCAGGCGGAGGCGTACGTGTTCTAGATGGCTCGCCAGTTCAGCGGCACCGGCGCCGAGATCCTGGCCGAGGTGCTGCTCGAGGCCGGCCTGGATACCGTCTTCGGCGTCCCCGGCGACACCGGGGTCGCCTTCTACGACGCCCTCTACCGTCGCCCCCGGCTGCGCCACGTGCTGATGAACGACGAGCGGGGGGCGGTGTTCGCCGCCGACGCCTTCGCCCGACGCGGCAACGCCCTGGGGGTGGTCGAGGTCTCCAGCGGCGGCGGCGTGACCTTCGCCGTGGGCGGGCTGGGGGAGGCCTACGCCGCCTCGGTGCCCCTGCTGATCGTGGCCAGCGACATCCACCGTCGCAGCCGGGGCACGGGGGCCCTGACCGAGATCGACCAGCCGGCGCTCTTCCGGGCCGTGACCAAGTGGCAGGGGGTGGCTTCGGGGGCGGCGGAGCTGCCCCGCCTGATCGAGGAGGCGATCGCCCGGGCCCTGGCCGGGAGGCCGGCGCCGGTGGCCGTGATCGTGCCCGAGGACGTGCTCGACGAGCCGGCCCAGGCCGAGCTGCGCCCCATCCCCACCTCGCTGCCGCCCTCCCGGCCGCTGCCCCCCCGGGAGGCCCTCGACCGCCTCGCGACCGCCCTCGATCGTGCCCGGCGCCCGGTGATCGTGGCCGGGGGCGGCGTCCATCTCTCCGGCGCCTACGCGGACCTGATCGCCCTGGCGGAGCGAGCGGGGATGGCCGTGGCCACCACCGTCCACGGCAAGGGCGCGATCGACGAGGACCACGCCCTCAGCCTGGGGACGGTGGGGGCCAACGGGGGGAGCCCGCTGGCCAACCGCTACGTGGCCGAGGCCGATCTGGCCCTGCTGGTCGGTACCCGGGCCAACGCCACCGACACCGACGGCTTCACCAGCCCGCCCCGGCAGGGCACGACCGTGGCCCAGATCGACATCGAGCCGGAGCGCGCCGGCCGCAACTACCCCGGCAGCATCCCGCTGCCCGGTGACGCGCAGGCCACGCTGGCCGCGCTGGCCGAGCGGGCACGGCCCGACCCGGCGCGGGCGGCCGGGGCGGCGGCGGAGATCCGGCGCCGGCGCGCCCACCCCGCGCCGCCGGCGGGCGGCGGGAGCCCGGCGGCCCTCGACCCGGCGGCGGTGGTCGCCGCCCTGCGGGCCGTGGCGGGCGACGACGTGACCGTGGTCGCCGACTGTGGCACCCCGACCCCTCACCTCGCCTGCGGATGGCGGCTCAGGTCCCCGGGCCGCCGCCTGATC
Source organism: Candidatus Dormiibacterota bacterium (assembly GCA_035653475.1). Classification (GTDB taxonomy): domain Bacteria; phylum Chloroflexota; class Dormibacteria; order Dormibacterales; family Dormibacteraceae; genus CADDZO01. The sequence goes on from DASRBU010000237.1 coordinate 5,731, forward strand.
CTCCCCCGTGGCCACGGTCCCATGGGCTACGCCTACCCGGGCGCGGTGGGCGCGGCCCTCGCCGGCACCGGCACCCCGGTGCTGGCGGTCACCACCGACGGCAGCCTGCTCATGGCCGCGGGCGCGCTGGAGCCGGCCGCCCGGTTGCAGCTCCCGATCGTCTACGTCCAGCTGAGCAACGGCTCGCTGGGCTGGATCAAGGCGCTGCAACACCTGTACTACGGAGGTCGCTACTACAGCACCCAGCTCTCCACCTTCGACACCACCACCATCGCCCGGGGATTCGGCATCGACAGCTGCCGCGTGCGGGGGCTGGACGAGCTCGCGGCGGCGGTCGACGCCGCGTTGGAGCGGCGGCGGCCCGCGGTCATCGAGGTGCCCGTCCCCGACGAGCACGAGGCGATCCCGCCGGTCGCGCCCTGGCAGCGGGCGGCGGAGGGGCCGGGCTCCAGCCGGCCCGCTTACTGAGTTGCGGATGGGACAGGAGATGAAGGGACACCGCTTCACGTTGACGGCCACGGCGGCCGTGGCCCTGCTGGCGACCGCGCTCACGGCGTGCGGACAGAACCGACTGCAGTCGAGCACCCCGGGACAGCCGGTCACCGTGGGCCTGATCACCCCCCTCTCGCCCCCCGGCGACGTCGCCTCCGGGCAGCTGATCCAGCGAGGCGCCGAGCTGGGCATCGCGTACGTCAACTCCCAGATGCACGGCGTGCTCGGCGGCCGCCGCCTCCAGCTCGCGGTCGAGGACAGCGCCGGCACCAACGATCGCGGGGTCAACGACTACCGTCAGCTCGTCACCGAGAAGCAGGCGGTGGCGGTGACCGGCTTCTTCCACAGCTCGGTCAACATCGCCGTCAACGAGGTCGCCCATCAAATCGGCGTGCCCACCATCTCCACGCAGGGATCGGCCGCCGACATCACCGCCAAGCACTATCCCGAGACCTTCCGCACCCACGTCATCGACCCGATCCGGGTCAGCGCCTGGCTGCAGTGGATCGAGGAGAAGGGGTTCAAGCGCGTGGCGATGATCGCCGAGACCACCGACTACGGGGTCGGGTTGGTGAACGAGACCCAGCGCCAGGCCAAGGCCAGGGGGTTGGACATCGCCTTCGACGCCGAGATGTTCGACCATTCGGCCACGGACCTCACCCCCCAGCTGCTCAAGGCCAAGGCCTTCGGCCCCGATCTGCTGATCAACATCGGGGTGGGCACCCCCATGGACCTGATCGTCGACCAGGCCAGGGAGGTCGGGCTCTCCCCCCAGGTCCCGATGCTGGTCTCCTACGACGGCCCGGTGCGCCCCCAGTGGTGGCAGCTGCACCCGCAGGACGGCAGCGGGGTCTACTTCATCGCCTACTACTCTCCCCGGGAGCCACTCTCCAGCGCCGGCAAGTGGATGGCCCAGCGCTACCAACGGCAGTACCATGAGGCGCCGGTGTACAGCTCGCTGAGCGCCTTCGGCGACATCCTCCTGATCGCCGAGGCCATCGACAAGGCGAGGTCGACCGATCCCAGGAAGATCACGGCCGCCCTCTCCTCGGGCTCCTTCCCCAGCTGGACCAGCACCCCGGCCTCGTTCCCCGACGCCCAGGGGCCCTACTACCACACCTGGTCGCCGCCGGTGCTCATCCTCCACTACACGCAGCCCGGCCAGGACTGGCAGCGGGCGGAGGTGGTCGAGACCTTCACCCAGAAGACCG
>DASRBU010000238.1:0-2783 GCA_035653475.1 Candidatus Dormiibacterota bacterium
GGCGGCGACTCCGCCGCCCGCGCCGGCGCCCGGGGTCCGGGGCGGCCCCGGCTACGACGCCATCAGCCCCGGGGGGTGGCGATGTTGACCAACCAGTTGATCCCGAAGCGATCGGTGCACATCCCGAAGACGTCCCCCCAGGGGGCCCGCTCCAGGGGCATGGACACCGAGCCCCCCTCCGACAGCCGCTCGAAGTAGCGGCGCAGGGTCGCCTCGTCCTCGCCGCTGAGGGACATGGAGACGTTGGTGCCGGGACGAAACTCCATCCGCTCCCGCACGTCGGAGGCCATCAGCCGGATGCCCTCCGGCCCCTCCAGGTCGGCGTGCATCACCAGGTGGTCCTCGCCGGGATCGGACGAGGCGTGGAAGTCGGCGAAGGTGGCGATGGTCAGCTTGCCGCCGAACACGCCCCGGTAGAACTCCATCGCCTCCCGGGCGTTCCCCCGGAAGTTGAGATAGGGGTTGAGCAGGGTTCCCATGGCATCCTCCAGTGATCGGTTGGTGGCCCGGGTCCGGGCCGCTCCAGGGATTTGGACGACCGACCGGCCCGAAGCTCATCGGGAGCGCCCTCCACGGGCGGGCGCGGGCCGCCGTCCCTCCCGTCGGCCCCGGGAGGGACGCGGAGACCCGGGGGGGAGGGGACGCGGGCCAGGGTCGCCGCCCCGGCCAGGTCCGTGGACACCAGGCCACATCGGCCCCGGGGGCTCCACCGCATCCGGTGCATCGAGCCGGCCGTCGTCCTCGGCCGCGGGTTGCCCGGGCAGGGCGGCGGGTGCCCGGAGCCGCCCCGACCCTCTCCGGGGTCCGGCGCCTCCGGGACGGGAGCACAATCGATGTCGATGAGAATCTGGGCCTTCTTGATCGGTCAGCGGGTCGACGCCCGCACCGGTTTCGACGAGATCTACCGTAACCTGCTGGCGGACGCCGAGCTGGCCGAGGGTCTCGGCTACCACGGGGTGCTCGTCGCCGAGCACCACTTCACCAACTACTGTGCCATCCCCAACCCGCTGATGCTCGCCGCCGCCCTGGGCCAGCGCACCACCCGTATCCGGATCGGGACCGCGGTGGTCGTGCTCCCCCTGCACCACCCGGTGCGGCTGGCGGAGGACATCGCCCAGGCCGACCGGCTCACCGGCGGTCGCCTCGAGGTCGGCCTGGGCCGCGGCTATGCCCCCTACGAGTTCGCGCCCTTTGGCCTCGACCTGGCCTCGTCCGCGGCCGTGGTGGGGGAGGCCCTGGAGGTGCTGGAGCGGCTCTGGGGCGGCGTCGACGTGTCCGGTGAGGACGGCCGCTGGCCGTTCCCTCCCCTCACCGTCACGCCCCGGCCCGTGCAGCGGCCCCGGCCACCGGTCTGGTACGCCTGCGGCTCGGCCGGCTCCTTCGCCCTCGCCCTCGACCGCGGGCTCTTCCCCTTCATCGCCGTGGGGGTGCGGGGCCGGGCCTTCGTCGAGGAGTACCGGGGACGTTTCGAGGCCGAGTGCCGGGCTCGGGGCGTCGATCCCGGTTCGATCCGGTTCGGGGCCCAGCTGCTCGCCCACCACGGCCGGGATCGGGACGAGGTGGAGCGAGCGGCCCGGGCCGCCCGCCTCATGTACCGCATGACCGCGCGCCTGGCGGCGGGGACCCAGCGCGTGCGCGCGGGCCTGGTGGACCTGACCGGGACCGAGCCCGCCGCCGACGTGCCCACCGAGCAGATCGTCTCCGGCTCCTTGATCGGGGACGACGACCACATCCGGCGCCAGCTGGCCTGGCTGGAGGGGTTGGGGGTCACCGACCTCTCCCTGAACTTTCGCTACGGCGACCTCGACACCGCCTCGGTGCGACGCTCGATGGAGCGGGTGGCCGAGCTGGCCGGGTTGCGAGCGGGCGGAGGAAGCGCGCCGGTGGCGTAGGGGACGGGGGGACCGTCGGGCGGCCGGGTGCTCCCGGCACGGATGGGGCCGGGGCTCCCGGAGGGTGCCGCTCATCGGGGCCGTTCAGGAGCGCCGCCCGCCCGGCTGCCTGCTCGCGGGCGCCAGCGGAGGATGGCCAGCCCCAGCTCCGGCAGGTCCAGCTCGACGCTCGTCTCGCCCCCGGGCACCGGGTGCACGACGCCGCCCACCAGCTCTTCCAGCCGGTTCGTCCCCTGCAGCACCGCCTCGGACAGCCGCACCGCCGTGCGCAGGCGGGGGCCGAGGTTGGCGACGAACAGGACCCGATCGGGCCCCGAATGCCCCAGCCGCCACTGCAGGAGGTCTCCGTCGGCGCAGGCGAGGTGGACCTCCGTTCCTGCCCCGGCCAGTCCCACCATCGCCTCCAGGAGCGCTTCCAGGCCCCGGTCCCGGAGGCTCCGGTAGGCGGCCCCGGGGTAGGTGCCGAGACAGATCACCTGGCCCCGGCGGATCTGGCGCCGGGTCGCGACCGCCTCGCCGGACGCGGTCCGTCCCAGGATCTCCGCGCCGCCGGCGTCGTACGCCTCCACCAGGCCGTGCGGCAGGATCGAGACTTGCCTGCCACCGAGGTCGAGTCGGATCGGCCGGGCCCCGATGGGACGGCGGCCCCGGCTGTGGACCCCGAGCCGACGGGCGAGGGGGCGGTCGCCGGGGTGGCGGAAGAACCCGTGCTCGTCGAAGGCGTCCAGCTCGGCCTCCACGAGCAGGGTTCCACCGCCCTCGACCCACTCGGCGACGGCGCCGGCGGCCGCCGGGCGCACGACCTTCGGCCAGGGCAGCACGAGCAGGGCCAGGCGGTCGAGGGCGCCGAGGTGGTCCGAGTCCACGACCTCGTACGGCAGCTGCAGCCGT
>DASRBU010000239.1:0-12229 GCA_035653475.1 Candidatus Dormiibacterota bacterium
AGGTAGGGAAGAGCCGAGGCCACCCAGCCCTCCAGCAGCCGCCAGCCCTGCTCTCGGTAGCACGCCAGCACCATGGCCAGGCTGGGCACCACCTGCCGGTCCAGCCAGCCCAACGTCCGGTCCACGCTCAGCCGCTGGCGCCGCTCCACCACCAGCTGGCCCAGCCGCTCCGCCCCGGCCACAAAGGCCGCCCACCACGACAGCAGCCGCAGCCGGCGCGCCCCGTGCCGGCCATCCGAGCGGACCCCGAAGTCGCAGTAGGCCCGGATGGCCCCGATCACGCCCCGGCCCAGCGCCGCCCCGTCCCCGCGCCGCTCGACCAGGAGCCAGGCCAGCGCCTCCGCCGCCTCCGCCTTGCACTCCAGCTCCACCCGGGTGAAGCCGTGGGCGTCGTAGATCCGCAGCAGCCGCCGCGAGCAGCGCCGACCCACGTACAGCGTCCGCCCCTCGCCGGGGCCGTTGGCCTCGTGCCAGCTGTGGGTCACCCGGCCGTCCCGGCCCCGCTTGGCCCAGCAGACCACCTGCCCGGCCATGAGCGCAGCGTAGGCCTCCACGGGGCTGAAGGGAGCGTGGTCCACGGCCACGTCCAGCCGCACCACCCGGACCTGGGCCGCCAGCTCGCGCAGCCGGGCCAGCAGCTCCAGCAGCCCTTGGGCCCCCACCACCTCGCAGGCCTCGCCCGGCAGCACCAGGTGCAGGTGCTCCGAGGCCCCCGGCGCCTGGGGCTCGCCCAGCAGGGTCACCCCCTTGATCAGCTCCCAGCGGCGGCCGTAGAAGCGGGCCCCGTCCAGCGCCTGCCAGCCCCCCCAGGCCCAGCCGGCGGCCCAGCACCGCCGCCGCCACCAGCTCCGCCACCGGCTCCGGCTCCGCCCCCCAGAGCGAGACCGCCAGCCAGTGCAGGCCCCAGGCGGGAGCGGTCGCCCCGGTATCACCAGCAGGGGCGACGCGCGACCCCGCCGGCTCAGCCGCGCACGAGCGCATGCCCGGACCTCGCCCGCGCCCCCGACGGCACCCGCGACGCCGCCCCGGCGCGGTGGTCTCCGCCTCGCGCCGGCGGGAGCGCACCCGCCCCCTCCCGGGGCACCAGCCCCAAAGGGGCCGCCTGGCCCAGCAGCTCGGTGGGGTCGCGCCGGAGCCCGGCCGTGGCTGCACCCACCGCGGCGAGCTCAGCCGGCTCCACCCACGGCACCCGCACCCGCACATAGCCCGGCCGGCCGGGGGCGGCCAGCACCGCCACCCCCACCCACTGCGGCCCCTGCAGCTCCACCGGGCTCTGCTCCGGGTACTCGGCGATCTCCGGCCCCAGCACCGCCGCCGCCGCCTCCCGGGAACGCTGGGCGAAGGACAGCGCCAGCGGGCAGACGTCCCGGATCGAGGTCGGGATGGCGTCCCCGGTCGCCTTCTGGGTGGCCAGCACGGTGCAGATCCCCACCGAGCGGCCCAGCTTGACCAGCCCCTCCAGCCGCCGCCGGCAGCCCAGCACCAGCTCCATCGCTTGCCGGTCGTCCCTGCGCTCGGCCAGGTAGGTGTGGGCCTCGTCCACCACCACCAGCACCAGCGGCCACCCGGGCGACGGCCCCACCTGCCAGAGATCCCGCACCCCCAGCACCGATCGGATGGCCACCGCCCGCGCCCGGCGCAGCTCCTCCAGGCGCCCCAGCAGCTCATCGGCCGCCTCCAGCTCGTCGCCCACCAGGGCCCAGCAGCGGGGGGCCACCTCCTCCCACTCCGTGCCCCCCTTGCCGTCCAGGACGCAGACCTGGACCGCCGGGGAGGGGGCCAGGTCACCCACCAGGCCGTTCAAGAGCGAGGTCTTGCCGCTGCCGGGCAGGCCCGCCACCACCACCCCCGGCACCTCGGCCAGCCGCAGCCGCACCGGCTGGCCCCACTCGTCCCGGCCCAGCTCCCACCAGCCCAGCTCCGCCGGCGGGACCAGCGTGAGCGAGCGCCGGGTGGGGGTGAGCAGCGGGTCCCAGCGCAGCGCCCGCAGTCGCAGCCGCCCCGGCGCCGCCTGCTCCACCGCCACCCGCACGCAGCCCCACTGGTCGGCCAGGTGCTGGGCCCGGGCCGCCAGCTCGCGCCGGCCCACCCCGGGCGGAGTGCCCAGCTCCAGCACCGCCCCCCAGGCGTCCGGCCAGGCCCGCATCCCCGGCCAGAGCACCCGGCCGTCACGCCCGCTCCGGACCACCAGCCCCAGGCTCTGGGCCAGCTCCGGCCAGCCCCGCCGCAGCCGCCGCAGCCACCACACCTGGCGCCGGGCCCCGGGCTCCAGCCGCAGCAGCCAGCCCAGCCAGCACAGCCCCCGGACCAGCACCACCACCAGCCCGACCAGGGGCAGCAACCCCACCCCCAGCCCCAGCCCCCAGGCCGTCTCCGCCGCCGCGACCAGGCCCAGCCACTGGAGCAGGCTGGAGAGCACCCCGAGCAGCACCTGGACCCCCACCCAGGCCCCCAGCAGCAGCCCCAGCCGCCTCATCGCTTGGCCTCCGCCGCCCCGCTGCCGTTGGCCGGGCGCAGGGCCAAAAAGTCCAGCCGCTCCACCACCACCTCGGTGGCCAGCTCCTTGCGCCCCTCGCGCTCGTACCACTCCGAGGAGAGCCGGCCCTCCACCGCCACCAGCGAGCCCTTGCCCGCGTACTGGGAGCAGACCTCAGCCTGGCGGCCCCAGAGCACCAGCCGGATCCAGTCCGCGCCCTTGCTGCCGTTGACGGGCACCCGGTCCACGGCCAGCAGCACCCGGGCCACCGGCCTGCCCTTGGGGGTGTAGCGCAGCTCCACCTGCTGCCCCAGCCGTCCAACCCCCGTCCATCGGTTCACCTCGCCACACCTCCTTCCCGGACTATATGAGCTAGTGTAGCAGCACAGCTAGCACTGTTTGCCATCTATCTGAGCTAGCTTGCTACCTTAGGGAGGAATGCCCATCAACCCCACCGACCCTCGCCCCGCCTACCAGCAGATCGCCGACGACCTGCGAGCCCAGATCGATCGGGGAGACCTTCGCCCCGGCGACCGTCTGCCGTCGATCCGTGTCCTGGCCTCGCTCCACGACGTCGCCCAGATGACCATCCGGCAGGCCATCACCCTCCTCGTCAACGAAGGTCGGGTGAGCACACGTCAGGGCCGAGGCGCGTTCGTCCGCGAGCCGCAGCCGGTTCGACGCATCGCGTCGTCCCGGTACCGCACTCAGCTCGAGTACGTCCAGCAAGCCGGCAAGGCCCCGCCAGCCCCGGGCACGGCTTTTACCGGCGACCACCAGATCGCATGGCATGAATACGAGCTGGAGAAGTCCTTCTCCCGGGTGCCAGCGCCACCGGTCGTGGCCGACCTCCTCGAGGTCCCCATCGGGACCCCCCTGCTGGCACGCCGCTTCGTCTTCTACGCCCGCAGCAGACCTGAACAGATCAGCACCTCGTACTACCCTCTTTCCCTGGTCGAGGGGACCCCGGTCGCCGATCCCAACAACGAGCCCTGGCCTGGCGGCAACATCGCCCAGCTCGCCACCCTCGGCGTCCACGTCACCGAGGTCCAGGAGTCCGTCCGCGCGCGTATGCCCACCCCCGAGGAGCGACAGATCCTCCAGATACCCCGAGGCATCCCCGTCCTCACCATCCGCCGCCGGATGCTCGCCCAGGGCAGGCCGGTAGAGGCCGCGGTGGACATCGTCATCCCTGCCGATCGGGTCGTGCTCGACTACACCATCGAACTCTCGTCTTGACTGCCATCCCGACTGCCACCACGCCGGCGCACCTCGAACCACAGCGACGGCGAGCCGGTGGCTGGCGGAGCAAACCCCATTCGCCGAACGGCTGGGACCGGTTCTGGCCCAGGCTCGAAAACCGCTATGGGGGCAACCCCATCGTGGGTTCGAATCCCACCCTCTCCGCCAGGGGCGAGTTCGGGAACAGCTCAACAACCCCTGTCAAGCGCATCTCGCTACCCGCTGGCACTGCTCGACTTGTTGCACTCGCGTTGCACAGGCCGCTTGGCGACCTCCCCCAGACGATCTGCGGCCGCCCGATCCACCCCCGGCAGCAGGTGGCCGTAGGCCCTCGGAGCCAGGGTCTCGTCGGCGTGCCCCAGCCGCGCCGCCACCAGCCTCAGATCCCTGGTCTCGCGCAGCACCAGCGTGGCCATCGTGTGGCGCAGGGCGTAGAGCGCCAATCGCCGCACCCTGGCCCGCTCCAGCGCCCGCTCCCCCCAGCGGCCGGCCCACCAGGACCGGCGGCATCGCCATCGGCGGCCGCGAGCGATGGGTCTTCGTCGGCCGGCTGACCTTCAGCGGGGACGACATCCTCGCGATCCGTGGCCTGTACGGTCGGCCCCGGCGTCAGCCCCGGTGGAGCTCCAGCAGCAGCGAGGTGAGGCGGCGCCGCTCGCGGGTGAGACGAAGGCCAGCGGGCTCGGCCAGCGCCAGCACGTCCTCACGGCGCACGCGGTGAGGGTCGATCTGGCCCTCGACCACGACCAGCGCGCCGCCGGGGCGGAGCGCCTGGGCGATCTCGCCCAGGGCGGCCGCGCGCCGGGCGAGGGGGATCTCGCCCAGCACGGCCACCAGCAGCGCCAGGTCGTAGCCACCACGCGGCAGAGCCCCGCTGCCGGCCGCCGCCGGCAGTGTACGGATGTTGGCGAGGCCCTCGCGTCGGGCCCGCTGCTCGACCCGGCGCAGCATGGCCGGCTGGAGGTCCACGGCCAGTACCTCGCCCCCTTCGCCCACGACCCGGGCGATGGGCACGGTCAGCCGGCCCGGACCGCAGCCCACGTCCAGCACCCGCATGCCGGGCTCCAGCGGCAGGCGGCGCACGAAGCCGGCGGCTCGGCGCCGGGACAGGGGGTTGTCCAGGAGCCAGGCCATGGACGCCGAGAAGGGGGTGGGGTCGTGGCGGGCGTTCACGGTCCCTCCAGGGCCTGCCGCACGGCCCCCAGCACGCGGGCGGCATCCAGGTCCGCCGGCGCCACGATCACGGGGAGGCGCGCCGCCATCTCCGCCTCGGCCGCCCACATCGCCTCGACCGCGCGCCGGTCGGCGTCAGCCGGACCAGGTGGGAGCGGCGGTGGTTGGGATTGTCCACCAGCTCGGCCAGGCCGTCGGCCCGCAGCCGGTTGACCAGGGCCTGCACGTGTTGTCGCGAGCACGACCGCCGTCGCGCCAGCTGGGGCACGGTCCGTGTCCCTCCCCCATCAGGTCCTGGAGCACACCTCGGCAGGCGACGGTCAGCCCGGGCCACCGGTGCAGGTCGCGCGCCACCGCCCGGAGGCGGAGGTGAAATGCGGCGGCCTCCTCGAACAGGGCTAGCAGAGAGGCGGTGACCTCGCTGGTGGTGACGGTCATGAACGACAGCCACCAGGTCATTAAGACGAGGTGATTATCTGATTATCAAATCAGCCGCCTGCGGAGAGGCGGCGGCCAGCACCGGGTGGTGCCACGGGCCCGCTCGCGGCCCGGCGGGCCCGGTGGTGCCTTCCAGCCGCTCGTAGGTGGTGGCGCCCATGCCGGGAGGGAGGAGGAGGCACCACGAGGGGTGCGCGGCGGGGCGGGAGTCGGCCCGGAAGGGGTGCGGGACGGCGTGCCCTGCCCGGGCCGGACGAGCGATGGACGGCGGCCAGGGCGCCGGTCGTAGTGGCGCCCCTGACGGTTCGGTGGGCGGGAAGATCCCGTCCCCGGAGGCGCGGCCGAGCGTCGCTCGGAAGCTCAGGACAGCGACTGGGCGTGGAGACGATCCCTCCGGAGCGCGGGACGGTGATGCCGGATGGGACGGGCCGCCCCGCAGGCGGACGGATGGGGCGCAGCCGGCGGGGCGCTCCCGCTGGTGAGGGCATGGCCGCCACGGTGCTCCGGCGACCGGGAAGCGGAGACGAGAGCGTCGCCGCCGGCCGCCGAGGTCGGGACCCCGAAGGTCGGCTCCGGCTGGTCGGGCCCGGCCCGGAGCCGCCCCGGGAACGCCGGCGCCGTGGCGACTCCGCGGAGGGCACGACCGTGCCCCCGCAGGCCACGGGGCTGGTCGGGTGAGCCTGGCGGCCCCGGCCCCGGAGGTCCACCCAGGGCCTGGGTATGGCGCCCTTCCGCCTTCGGTCGGTGAGGTCCTCGAAGGATGCCCCGGCGGGGCTCGTCGTCTCGGTGGGCGCTCCGCCCTCGTCCCGTCCACGCGTCGCTGGCCGGGGGTCTCCGAAACCACGGCATCCGGATCGCGTTGGAGACGTTGATGCGAGACACCGCCGTCCCCGAGCCGGTATCGGGGGTCGGAGGCACCGAGGCCGCTCAACCGTCATGCCGGCTTTCGTCACGTCGCCGAGCCGAACCTGATCCTTCGCGCCACCGTGGGTTCGACCGCGCACGGGTTGCACCTCGCAGGCACCGAGGATCGGGACGAGATGGGCGTTCGCATCGAGCCTCCCGAGTACGTGATCGGGCTCGAGCGCTTCGAGCAGTGGATCCATCGGAGCGCCGAAGAGCGGGAATGGCGTGACGCACGGAGCGGAACCGGGCGTCGCGGTCGGACGCCACCCTCGCGACCCGGTGATCTGGATCCGGTCGTGTCCGGCCTGAGAACGTACGCACGCCTTGCGGCGGCCGGCAATCCCACCGTGCTCGTGCTGCTGCACGCCGAGCCCCTGTACGCCACCGAGGCCGGCCGGGAGCTGCAGCGTCGGGCCGACCTCTTCGCCTCGCGAGAGGCCGGGCACCGGTTCCTCGGCTACCTGCGGGCCCAGAAGGAGCGGCTCCTCGGCCGGCGTGGTCGGATGCGGGTGACCAGGGCCGAGCGGATCGCGCACCATACGACACCAAGTACGCGATGCACGCGCTCCGGCCCGGCTACCAGGGCGTGGAGTTCCTGAGCACCGGCCGGCTGACGCTGCCCATGACGGGCGGTCCCGGGGAAGCGTGCATGGAGGTGCGCACCGACCGGTGGCCGGTGGAGCGGGTGGTCAGCGAGATCGATGCGCTCGAGCGAGAGCTGACGTCGCTGCTGACCACGAGCCCGCTCCGGGAGCGGGCTGACCGCCCGGCCGTGAACCGGTTCCTGGTCGACAGGTACGAGCGGCACTGGCATCGGGCCGCTCCTTGAGGCACGGGGCGCGGCCGGGCCGCTCGGTCGGTTGCTCCGCGGCCTGCCCGGGACCGTCGGTCCGCCTCCTGCTCGGCGGCAGCGGACCGGCTTGCCCGTCCGCGGATCGTCCTGACCGGATCGCCAGGGTGGCGCCTCCGCTGGGGTTCGTCGAGGTCCCGGTCGGGGGCGCTCGGCCGCCGGCGCGGGGGCGGTTGGCCTCGACTCGACGCGCGAGCGCGGCCCGCTCGGTCGAAGCGGTCGGAGGGGCGAGCATGGAGGTCACCGGGTGGTTGGCCGCCCGGGATCTCCGACCCGGGCGAGGTAGCCGTCCGGTGGGCCGGACCCGGGATGGGGCAGCTGCCCATCCGGTGGATGGGCCAGCGCCCTTCCGACCCGGTGGCCCTCTCCGGCCGGCCCGCGGCCGTCGCCGGCTCGCGCGCCGGTCCGGATCGGCCGATGGGTGAGCTGCGAGGTGGGACCCCACCGGCGGCCGGCCGCCCATCCTTCCTGGGGCGGGAGCGGCGGAGGCGAGGTGCCCTCGCTCCTGGCGGGCCGGCGCATGCCTCGTCTCCGAACACCCCCGAGCCGGCTCGGGGGCGGCAGCGAGGCCACGACGTCCGAGGAGGCTCGTGCACCGCACAGGAGGCAAGCCTGCCGCTGACCCGCCGTCCTGGCCGACGGGGTCGACATTCCCGACCGGGAGAGCCGGGATCGGACCATCGCGCCGGTGTCGATCCGGCCGGCTGGCGTCGATCGGGACGCCGCTCCCCCGCTCACCCAGCCGTGATCCCGGCGAGCGGGATCGAATCCGGTCGCCGCACGTCCTCCTTCGGGGAGGCCGTGTCCCCACCTCCTCAGGGGGTCCGCGGCAGCAGGATGAGGCCGGAGACGGCCAGCAGGGCCAGGCCGATGATCATCTTGAAGCCGCCGTCGCGGACGAAGGCCAGGCCCAGCAGCAGCAGCACCGCCGGGAGACGGTCGACGATGGCGGGGCCCAGCGAGGGCAGGCTGGTCATGCTGACCGAGGGCGGGATGATGGTCGCCAGGACGAGGAGGATCACGGCGATGATCTCCAGACCCAGGTTCCCCCGTCCCTCCCTGGCCACCATGTAGCCCCCGATCAGGGGCAGCAGCGCCACCAGACGCAGGAAGACACCCGGGAGGTCGACCGTGGGCAGGCTGAGGCTCGCCTGGGCCACCACCGTCAGGAAGCCGGGTACGTCCATGGATCCTTCCCCCCTGCATGCTTGGTCGCTGGCGCCGTGCCGGCGGCGCCTTCGCTCGCGCCCGGCCGGTCCCAGGGAACACCACCCCCGGACGGCCTCCGGTCGCTCCCGCGAGCCGTCCGATCCGACCGGACGGTGCGGACCCCGTGGCCGGCGGCGCAGCCGACGGTGCCATGCGGCCGCCCCTCCCGAACGCGAGTGGCAAGCAGCTCCGAGGCGCGCCGGTCCAGGCCCGGCGATCTGGGTGGCGATGACCGGTTCGGGCTGCGGTGCCTCATGGAGGCTCAGTTTGCCTCACAATGAACGGGCTCGGGCCACGAATGAGGGCCGGGGTGGTCACCGCGCCGCCGCCGGGATCGTGCAGGTTGGGGAGGGGCCTGGTCGTGACCTCGAACGAGGTGGAGTTGGTCCTCGGCCTCGCGCTGCTCTTGGTGGTTCTCATCGTCCTGCTCACGACCCTCGCCTCGGGCAGGTCCGGGAGGGCGCGGATGTCGTTCGGGGACGTCTTGGCCTGGAGATCACGGTCGAGGCCGCGAATCGCGACGGAGCGGTGGAGGCGATCGAGGCCGCGGCCGCGCGCCGGGGACGTGGGGCGGTCGCCCGGGACCGGCAGGCGATCGAGGACATGTCCGCCCTCAGCCTGGCCCGCTTGCTCCGGGTCGACGACCACCCCGACCACAACTGCTACGAGACGGTCGCCCTGGAGCGGATCGGGATCCTGGTCACGGTGGCGACCTCGACCGAGGCCGCCCGGTTCTACCTCCAGCAGCTGCCGTTCGACCTCCTGATCACCGATCTGGGGCGGGGCGCCGAGCCAAAGGCCGGTCGGGATCTGCTGCGGAGGGTCAGGGCGACGCGGCCCGAGCTGCCGGTCATCGTGTACACGTGGAAGGCGGAGCCGGTCCGTGCCGGTCTGCTCGCCGAGGGCGCGGCTGCGGTGGTGGACCTGCCGGGCGACCTGGTCGTGGCGGTCCAGGCCCATCGCCCGCGCGGCCCCCGCTGATCCCCGATGCCGTCGAGTCGCCGGCCGCGGACGCTCGGCGGGCTGGCCCCGGCCCGGTGATCGCGAGGCCGGTCGCGACCGAGTGACGGCGATCGCCCGACGGCGACGCCCGGGCCGGGGAACGACCGCGGTGATCGGGCCGGGCGCGTTCCGAGCCGCGGCGGCGCGGCTTCGCGGTCGGTCCCCGTGAGCGGCCGACGACGTGGGGCGGATCGTCCGCACCGTCGGACCGGCTCGAGGTCGGGGTCGCCCCGATCGTCTTCCCGAGACGTTCGTCGGCGGCCATCCCCGTGGGCGCGGTCACGTGTCGGTCAGGCGCCCCGCCGAGCCGGCGGCGAGCCGGCACGAGGCCGCCGTCGATGGACCCGAGGTGGTCGAGATCGCGGCCGCCTGCGTGGAGTGCGGAGTGGGGGATGGTCGGCGTCGACGAGGGCGACGACCGCAGGGACGGCGAGACCAGCTTCGACACCCTGCTCTCCTTCCGTCCCGAGCGCGGCTGCACCGGCCGGTACCGAACGCTGATCCCGATCCACACCGAGCGTGTCCTGCCGGGACCATGGGGGCGGCGAGGACTGCGGGTGGGCGACGGACCCGTTCGCGGTCGTCGGTGGCCTCGCTGCTCCGAGCGCCACGTGCGGCTCTCGCGCACGGTGCCGGCCCCGATGGGCGAGCCGTGTACGACGCGGCCTGGCTCGGTTGCCGGGAGACCGGCGATCACCTGGCCGATGGGCGTCCCGGGCAGGCGGCCCGCCACGGCGAGATCGACGTCGTGAGCCACGACGACGCCCTCTCCACCCGGACCTTCGTCATCTCGGCCAACGCCCCGGTCGACCCCGGGTAGGCCCGCCGACCTCCGGAAGGTGCTGAGGTGCGACCTCGTCGGGGCGGTGGCGCCATGGTCGACCCGGGTGGCGGTACCTGCCGGGTTCGGCCCCGGACCAGGAGGGCTGATCGGAGCCCAGCTGGATGCGGTGGGCCACGGTGCCCGCTGGGACGTCTTCCGCTTCGGGCTGAGGGACCCGGACGGGGAGCCGGGCCAGGGGTGGGTCAGGCCAGGCGAGGGAGGGTACTGGGCGAAAGCCCAGCGGGCGCCGGCCTCCTCCGGTGTGACGGGCCGGCGACCCCGGCGCCGGGGGGCCGGCGACGCGCCGGCCGGCTCGGTCCACGAGGCGCCCGCCTCGGGTCCGTCCCCGGGCTGATCGCGGCGCTGCGCCGGTGGCGGTCACGGTCACCGCTGGGTCGTGCCGGGCCTGGGAGACGACGAGGGGCGACGTCTTCCGTCCGGCGATCGCCGATCTCCCGTCCCCTATGCGGTCGCCTGCGATTCCTGGGCTCGCTCCAGGACGTCGAGCCTGGCCTCGATCTCCCTGACCAGAGATAGCGCTCCCCGCAGCTCCTCGGTACGAGGGCCGGCGGCGTCGATGCGCGCCTGGAGCTCGCGGACCTGCTGCTCCAGCCTGGCGATCCGGTCCCCGAGGGCGCGCCGCTCACGTTCGCCGAGCACGAACTCGTCGACCGAGAGGTCGTAGAGGCCAGCCAGGGCGAAGATGACGTCCGCCCTGGGCATGTTGGGGTTGACCTCGCGCACCCAGGCGCTGACGGTGTGGCCGTCGCTGGGCGGGCTCTTGACCTTCCCCTTCAGCGCGTGGGCCACGGCCTCTGCCTTGCCGGCCCGCCGGATGGCCTCGCGAAGGAAGGCCTGGACCGCCAGCCTGGCCGATCGATCTTCGTTCACGTGCGGCAGAAGGCTACGTCATTCGGCACGGTGGATTCCTCAAGGAATTGACAGTGCTGGGCACCATGAGTATCATTGGGCACTCGAAATCCAAATGGAAATTCTAAGTGCCAATCCAACTCGATCGGAGACGGTCTCGCCCCCGCCGGCCATCCCTGCCTCCCGGGCTCGCGCCCGGGCCGGGGGCCCGGAGGCGGAGGCGGCCGTCCCGATCGGACCTCCCAACCATTCCTCCCACCTCCGTTTCGTGTCCGCCGTCCAGGAGCACGACCCCTGCCCGTACCGAACTGGGCGGCGGACCTCCGGCACACCCCCACTGCAGTCGTGCGGGGGCTCCGATCCCGTCGGAGCCCCTGCACACCACCTTGCCTCCTCATCCGCCGCCGGCGCGGTCACCGTGGACCGCATGGGGGAAGGGGCCGAGGCGGCCGGCGAGGGTCTCCGGGCGGCGGTTGCCGGGGCCGGCGGCCGGCCGCGGGCCGTCGAGGGGGGCCCTCGGCCGCCGAGGCCAGCGGCCCTCCTCGGGCGCATCACCCGGTTCGGGAGGCTCGCCGCGTCCCGGTGGACAGTGAAGGCGCCGGCTCGTGCCCGGTCGGCTCGGCGCGGGGGGGAGTGGAGGCCGAACGCCGCCCAGCCGCTGCCCCTGCCGGCCGCCGGCGACGGGGAGTTCGAGGTCCGGATCTTCGAGGGCACGGCCAGGGTGCGGTACGTGGTCCGTGACGGCCTGATCACGCGCGCCCGTTACTGGGGGGGCGGAGGGCAGGACGTGCGAACCTGGGGGGAGGGCGAGCCCGCGATCGCGGACGAGTTCACCGGGGCCCCGATGGTCGGGGAGGAGCCGGCGCGACCGGTGCCGTGGACACGCCGTCGGCTCGGGAGGTGGCGTCGACGACGCCACGCAGGAGGTGTCGTCGTGGGCTCCACCCTGGCTCCGGCGTCGGCGACCGGGTGGCAACGGATGCTCCGGTGGTGGCGTCCGGCTGTCTGCGCCTTGCTCGGGATCGCGGCCGCGCTGGCCGGGGTGGTGGTCGGATCGACGACGCGCTGAGCCATCGAGGGCCGGCTCCGGGGCGCGGGCCGGGTCGAGGCGCGCCCCGGAGGGCCGGGCCGTTCACTGGCTCCGGCCGGCCTGTGACCGCTGGAGGTTGGTGCGGATGCAGTCCGCCATCTCGCCGACCATCCGCCGCGACACGTCCTCCATCACCCCGCGCCCGAACTG
>DASRBU010000240.1:0-4275 GCA_035653475.1 Candidatus Dormiibacterota bacterium
GCCCCGGTGCTCCGCCAGCACGCCTTCACGGCCGAGTTCTTCGTCCCCACCGGCCTGGTCGGCTGGCACGGGAAGACGCGCTGGTACATGGGCTGGGACCAGATCCAGCAGCTCGCCCAGGAGGGCTTCTGGATCGAGGACCACACCCGGAACCACGTCGAGGTCTACGGCCTGCCGCCGGCTGACCTCCAGACCCAGCTGGTCGCCTCCCGGCAGGCGCTCCAGCAGCAGACCGGCCAGGCCGTCCAGTTCTTCGCCTATCCGGGTGCCTGGCCATTCCCCAGCGCTGCCACCGCCGGCCCGGCCCAGCGCGGCGTGTTCCCGGCCCTGGCCGCGGCGGGCTACGTGCTCGCCCTCACCGACCCCCAGATCGGCGCCGACCTCCTCCGCTCCGACCAGCCCTTCCAGCTGCCCCGCATCCGGGTCGGGCCCATGGAGGCGCTGGAGTCCTTCATCGCCTCGCTGAGCTCGCGCTGAGCCGGGCGGCGGAGGGCAGCGGTGAGGGGCTCCGGACGGAGGTCCGACGGCGGGCCGGCCAACTACCTGGGGGGCCGCTCGCAGGGCTCGCGCTCCGATCGGCAACCGTGGAGTCACGCCGCCCCACGGTGAGCAGCACGAGGGCGGTCGGTCCCCCTTCATGGCGTCGATCGCGCGTATCGGCAACGTGCAAGGTGAACGGCATCTGGAGCGGAGCAAGCGAACCCATACTGGCCGCGTGCTGCACCGACTCCAGGTCGAAGGCCACAAGAGCCTCGACGGGTCGACGAGGAGCCCTCCCGCTGGCGGGTCGACTTCCTCGACCCGGCCGCCATGCGTGAGGAGGTGGCACTGAAGGAGGTCGAGACGCTGGCCCCGAACGGGGGCGATCTCGCCGCCTTCTTCAACACCCTGCGGGTTCGCAACCGGCCCAGTTCCAGGCCCTCGAGAAGACGCTGCACCAGATGCTGCCCTCGATCCGCGGGCTCGAGATCGAACGCACCGCTCAGGGCTTCCTCACCCTCACCGTCCACGAGGACCGGATGCCGTTCTCGTCGCGCCTGGTGTCGGAGGGAACCCTCCGGGTTCTGGGCCTGCTGGCGATCACCAACCCACCCCGCCCCATGGCCGTGGTCGGCTACGAGGAGCCGGAGAACGGTGTCGACCCGGCCCGGCTGGACGTGGTCGCCGAGCTGCTGACGACCGCGGCTCGGCGGAAGACGACGCAGTTCATCGTCAACACGCACTCGTCCGTGCCGCCCGAATACTTCGAAGGAAACCGGGCGCGGTCCTGCTCCACTGCGACAGGGAGGGCAGGAGAACTCGTTTCGAGCGCTTTGCGGAGACGAGCGCAGCGGAGCGACGGGGTGGCGTTCGAACGGCGCTGGACGAGGAGCCCTTGGGCTTCCGGAATCGGGTGGTCCGGGGCGACTTCGGCCGGTGATCGCAGGGTGGTTGGTCGAGGACGAGGCCCACCGCGCGCTGCTCGAGCCGCTGCTCCGGCGGCTCGCCCGCGAGTGCGGTCAGGGGCTGGAGGTCCGCGTCCGTCAGGCCGATGGCGGTGCGGGGAGGACGATCAGCTCGTTGCGTCAGTACGGGCGTGACCTGCACTACGGGCTCGACCCGTACCTGGACCTCCTGGTCGTCGCCATCGATGCCGACCGCCAGCGGTGGCAGGAACGGCGTCAACAGGCGCTGAAGGCGCTGGGAGGGGGATATCCGGGCAGGATCGTGGTGGCCATCCCTGAGCCTCACATCGAGAGGCGGTAGCTGGCCGATCCAGGCGTGGTTGGGGCTGCCCTGGGGGCGACCGACGATCGCCCCGTCCCCAGGGGTCGCTGCCAGAGAGACCGGTACAAACGCCAGCTGCGGGAGGCGTTCCGGCACGTCAGCAACGGAAACGTGGACCCCCTCTGGGTGGGATCGAGTAGGAAGAGGACATCGCGGCCGTGATGCAAATCGAGGTGGCAGCCCGGCACTGCCGGGATTTCGAACGCTTCGTCGCGGACCTGACCCGCGTGCTCCGGGCATGGGGCGCCCGCTCGTAGGGCCGCCTCGCCGGGATGCTCGGCCGCGGCCCCAGACCGTCTCCGCCAGGAGAACCGAACGGCGCCGCCGGCGCCGGGGACCTCTCGACCTCCGAGAGGACGGCCGGGCGCCGGGTCGGGGCCGCCCGTGGAGCCGATCCGGTGCGATGGGGCCGGGGCGGCGCCCCGGCGCCGCCCCCGCTCGGGGTGACTAGGCGGTGGCCGACGCGCCGAGGCCGAGCTGGGCCAGCATGCCGGCGGCGTCCAGGTAATGGCGCTCCGCCTTCACCTTACCGTTCTCGACCTCGATCACCATCGCCGCCTTGACGGTCACGGTCCGACCCGTGGCCGGGACCGTCCCCATGGGCGTCGCCAGATCGCCCGAGTGGGTTCCCTGCCAGGTGACCTCGAGCACCGCGGTGTCGCCGGTGGCCAGCGCGTTGGTGATGGTTCCTCGCGCATCCGGGAAGGCGGCCTTCCAGCCCCGCAGGACCTCGACGTTCTCCCTCGCTCCGCGCAGGGTCCTGCCGGTCCCGACCTCCTCGTACACGGAATCGGCGGTCAGGAGGGCCTCGACAGCCCCCCAATCGCCGGCGTTGAACACCTCCACGCTCCGCCGCGCCACCCGGATCGTTTCTTGCTCGCCCATTCGGGACCTCCTGGCCGGCGGCCGCCCGCGGCCCCCGGCCGCAGCCCGGGAGCCTCCCGGCCGCCCCCAGTGCCCGCACAGGGGTGGTGGCGGACGGCCCCGGACACGACCGCGTACCTGCCCCAGCCTACGCCGCCGGGACGGAATCCGCATCGAAGGATGACCGGCTCGACGCCGACCGTCGGCTCCGAACTCCCCGGGCCAAGTGGCGATCGGGGGCGGCGTACCATCGCTACGTTGGGAAGTCCTCGCGCACCCACCGGTCCCAGAGCGCCCCGGTCGCGCGAACCAGGAGGGCAACCAGATGCCGACATCGATCGACCGCGAGCAGCTCCGGGCGCTGAGGGACCGCGACGCGCAGCTGGTCGAGGTGCTGCCCGCCTCGGAGTACGAAGAAGACCACCTGCCGGGCGCCATCAACATTCCCCTGCGCCGCATCGACGCCGAGGCGACCCGCGTCCTGGACCGCGGCCGGCCGGTGATCGTGTACTGCTGGGACGCTGCCTGAGACATGTCGCCGCGGGCCGCGTGGCGGCTCGAGAGGCTCGGCTTCGGCGAGGTCTACGACTACACGGCCGGCAAGCTGGACTGGATGGCGGCCGGCCTCCCCACCGAGGGGACCGGCGCCGCCCGACCGCGGGCAGGCGACCTCGCCCGCGGGGAGGTGCCCACCTGCGCCCTGAACGAGCGCCTGGACGCGGTCCGGGAGCGCGTGCGCGCCGGGGGATGGGAGGTGGCGGTGGTGGCGAACGAGCAGCGGGTGGTGCTGGGCTTGCTCCGCGCCCGGGAGCTCGACGCCGACGGCGACCACACCGTGGAACAGGCGATGAGGCCGGGGCCGAGCACCTTCCGGCCCTTCGTGCCGGCCGAGGAGATGGCGCGCTTCATGACCGAGCACGGGCTGGAGAGCGCGCCCATCACCACCTCGGACGGCCGGCTGGTCGGCCTGCTCTTCCGGCAGGACGCGGTCGAGCACGCCCCCGACGAGGGGGATCGGGCGCCATGACCGGCCCCGAGACGGCGGCGGTGAGGTGCGCCGGGTGCGGCCGGCGGGTGAAGGTCTGCGCCGGTTGCGAGCAGCCCGGCTGCCGGAACCCGATCTGCGACGCCTGCCTCCGCCTCCGGCTCGGCCAGTCGATCGCGCAGCCGCACCCGCACGGGGGCTGAGCCCACCCCACCCGGCCCCCGACCGCGGGCGGTCGCGGCGGCCGGTCTCAGGTCTGGCCGCCGGCGGCCACCACCACCACGTCCTCGGGAGCCGGCCGGGGCGGCTCGCGCCGGGCCAGCGCCGCCTCGATCGCCGGCTCCAGGCGCTCCCGCTTCCGCGCCTCCGCGGCGCGGTGCCGCTCTTTGAACTCGGGCATCACCTCGCGGGCGAAGAGCTCGAGCGACTCGCAGATGTGCTCATGCCGGTTGCGGCCGGCCTGGCTGACGAAGATCACCTGGTCGACGCCGGCCTCCTCGTAGCCGCGCAGGAAGTGGCGGATCTGGTCGGGCGTGCCGATCGCGCCCCGCAGCGAGCCCATCTGCTCCTGCATCCTGGCCGCCAGCGCCTGGCCCTGGCGCGCGGCCAGCTCGCGGTCGAAGCCGAACTGGGAGCGGCGCTCCTGGAACTCGTCCCAG
>DASRBU010000241.1:0-3886 GCA_035653475.1 Candidatus Dormiibacterota bacterium
CTTCCCCGACTTGAACCAGCGGAGGGCCGCTGAGTACGAGACACCCTGCTCCCGCGCCCACTCCTTCAGGTTCACGGCCGTAATTCTAACCGATTAGAAAGGGCTTACGACAATTTGTTTGGCAGCAGTTGCAGCCCCTCGAGCGCGCACCGAACGGGGTGACGGCGAGGACGGCGGCGGCAACGCGCCATCGCCCGGCCGCATGGCGAGGTCCAGACCTCTACCATGGCGGTGGTGAAGGGCCGGCGGAGGCCGAGGAGCCCATGGCACCCGCCGCCCGCCACGATCTCGAAGAGGAGGCTGCGGACCGGCAGTGGACTATCAGCTCGAGCAGCTCATCAACGGACCGGCGGGCACCCACCCGATCTGGGATCGACTCATGATCACGGTTGCGGTCGGGGCCGAGCCGGCGTTCATCGCCCTGGTCGTGCTCTGGTTCCTGGTCGGACTCTGGCGACGCTCGCCCAGGGACCGGACCGGGGCCGTGCTGGCCGTGCTCGCGGCCGGGATCGGGCTGGTGGCCAATCTGGTGATCGGCCATCTCTGGTACCGGGCCCGCCCCTTCGTGGCCCATCCCGGGACGGTCCACCTCCTGGTCCGCCACACCAACGATGCTTCCTTCCCCAGCGACCACGCGGTCGCCGCCTTCGCCATCGCCGGGGTCCTGTTCGCCCTGCATCGGCGCCTGGGCGGGCTCGCCCTCCTGGCCTCGCTGCTGATCGCCTACGCCCGGGTCTACGTCGGCGATCACTACCCGGGTGACGTGGCCGCGGGGGCCTTGCTGGGCCTGGCCGCGGCCTGGTTCTGCGCCGGCCCCGTGCGCCCTTACCTGGCCGCCCTCGACGACTGGCTGAGCGAGCGGCTGGGCGCCCGCTGGCTCCAGCACAGCTGAAGACGGCCGAGGGCAGGCGGGCCGGGCCCACCCCGCCCGCCTGGCTCAGGTGGCCCGGCGGCCCCCTACGAGGTCGAGAGCGACGGCGAGCCGGAGGCCGTCACCTGGAAGGTGTCCCACATGCCGGCGTCCTCGTGACCTGGCACCAGGCAGGCGATGCGGAAGCTGCCGGCCCGGTCGGGGGTGAAGGAGAAGGTCTGCGTGCCCCCCGGAGGGACCCCGGTGGTGGGGTTGGGCGAGGTGGCGCCGGGGAAGGCCGGGGTGGTGGAGCTGGCCCCGGACACGATGGAGCAGGAATGTGGGATCGAGCCCTGGTTGCGGCAGTTCACGGTCACCTTCCACCCCACCGGCACGCTGACGGTCATCTTGCCGTCGGAGTAGCCGTTGAAGTTGAAGGTGTTGCCGGCGCCGCTCTTGGCGGCGATGAGGTCGACGGTGACCGACTTGGCCGCCGCGTCCACGGAGAGGTACTGGGAGGTGCCCGAGGAGCCCGGAGAGGCCGCCGCGCTCGGCCCGGCGCCGGGGGCGGCCGGGGTCGCGGTGTAGTAGCCGCCGGGCACGCCGCTCGAGGAGCTGCTGCCGCAGGCGACGAGGCCGAGGGCGGCCGCGGTCAGGGCCACGCCCAGGGTGATGCGACCACGTGAGCATGCCGACACGCCTACCATGGTAGGCGCGTGACATGAGCAGCACCCAGGACACGAACCGCTACGACCGTCCCCTGGAGCGCCGGGTGACCCGGCGCAACTTCATCGTCTGGTACCTCGCCGGACTGCTGACCGCGCTCGTGGTCGCGATCATCGCCCCCATCCTGGTCTACATCTACCCGCCGCCCGGCCAGACCAAGCGGCAGGGGATCAAGATCCAGCTGCCCAAGCCCCTGGACCAGATCGAGCCGGGGACGGCGGTGGAGTTCGAGTCACCGCCCCACACCGGGTTCCTGATGGTGGACGGGGGCGGCGACAACTACGCCGGGAAGATCGGGTTCAAGGGCTACGTGGTCAACCTGGGCCAGGAGCTGGTCGTGCTCAGCGCCACCTGCTCGCACCTCGGCTGCCAGATCAACCCTCCCTCGGGCTCGCAGAAGCTCTTCCTCTGCCCCTGTCACGGCTCCGAGTTCAACCTGGACGGCAAGGTGGTCCACGGGCCGGCCATCGCCCCCCTCTCCCACTACGCCTGGCACGCCAGCGGGCAGGGCGAGATCACCGTGCTGGGGGTGCCGTTGCCCGGGGTCGGGTAGCCCGGCTCAGGACCGCCGCCTGCGCTCGAGGTACTCGGCGGTGGCGCTCAGGTAGGCGTCCACCACCCCGGGGCGGGCCGCCTCGCCCATGGTGCCCACGCGGAAGATGCGGCCCGCCAGCTCGCCCAGGCCTCCTCCCAGACGCAGCCGTCGCTCCTCCCGCAACCAGGTCAGGTAGTCCTCCACGTCCATGCCGGGCAGCGCCCAGGCCGCGGTGGTGACCGGGGAGGCGTGGTGGTCGTCGACCACCAGCTCGAAGCCCAGCTCCCGGAGCCCGTCCCGGATGCGGGCGGTGGCGGCCGCCAGCCGCGCCTGATGAGCCTCCAGGCCCACGGCCATGATCTCCTCCAGGGCCGCCGCCAGGGCGTCGACCACCTGCGTGGGCATGGTGGTGGGATGGGGATGCCAGCTGCCCCAGCGGTCGGCGAACCGCCGCCAGGTGGCGAGGTTCAGGTACCAGCCCGCCGCCTTGGGGCGGCCGTCCTCGAGCGCCTCCCGGGCGCGCGCCCCGACCGCCACCGGGGCCAGGCCGACCGGGCCGCCCAGGCACTTGTTGCTCACGCCCACGCAGAGGTCGATGCCCCAGGCGTCCATCTCCAAGGGCACCCCGCCCAGCGAGGAGACGGCGTCCACGATCGTCAGCAGGCCGCGCTCGCGGGCGACCGGGCAGAGTTCGGCGATGGGGTTCAGCAGCCCCAGGCTGGTCTCGTGGTGCACCACGGCCAGCGCCCGGGCGCCCGGGTGGCGACGGACCGCCTCTTCGACCGCCTCCGGCCGCAGCGGACGGCGGTCCTCGGCGATCACCGGGTGGACCTGCAGCCCCAGGGCCCGGGCCACCGCCTCCAGCCGCTCGCCGAAGAGGCCGTTGACCCCGACCAGGATCTCGTCACCCGGCGCCAGCACGCTGGCCAGGCAGGCCTCCAGCCCGGCCGTGCCGGGACCGAAGAGGCAGAACACCTCGCCCTCGGTGCGGAAGACGGCCGCCAGGGCGGCGGTCAGGCGCCGGTACCGCTCGGTCCAGTCACCGCCGTAGTGGGCCCGAGCCGGGCCTCCCATCTCGGCCCGTACCCCGGGGCTGAGCGACACCGGGCCGGGGATCAGCAGCAACTCCTCCGGCACCCGCACCGCCACCAGTGTAGGGGTTGTGGAGGGGCGTGGCGTGGGCAGCCCGGATGGTGCCATCCCACGCTCAGGAGGTACCGGCTCGTCGCCGGAGGCCCCGGGGCGGCCCGACGGCTCCGCCGGACCGCGAGGGCAGCGGTCCCCCGCCGGTCGGCGGCCAACCCGCCTGTGCTAGGGTCGGAGCCGGGGCCGGCGGAGGGTGGAGCCGGGCCCGGACGGTGGTCGTGCCCGGCGAAGCGGCCGGGATCGGCGCTCCCGGCCCGGTGGGGCAGGGAGCGAGGGTGGTGGCCCCGGGCGACGCCTCCGGCCCAACGGTGAGGTCGGCGCCGCCGGGGATCGACCCGGCTCCCCGGGCGGCCAGCGCCCCGGGTCGGGCGCGTCGGCGACCAGCAGATGGGAAAGGAGGTACGGAGCGGTGAGCACGGTCAGCGACGTCGAGGGCTTGAAGGCGCTGGTGGGCAAGGAGTGGGGGCCGGGCGAGTGGCTGGAGATCACCCAGGAGCGGATCGACGCCTTCGCCGACGCCACCGACGACCACCAGTGGATCCACGTCGACGTCGAGCGGGCGAAGAAGGAGAGCCCCTTCGGCGGCCCGATCGCCCACGGCTACCTGACCCTGTCGCTGCTGGTACCGC
>DASRBU010000242.1:0-2582 GCA_035653475.1 Candidatus Dormiibacterota bacterium
AGCCGTATCCCTACAGTCGGGGCCGGGGCACGGGGGGGAGCTCCACCGTCAACGGGCTGTGCGCCATCCGGGGCGTGCCCGAGGACTACGACGGCTGGGCGGCGCGGGGGGCCGAGGGCTGGTCCTTCCACGACGTCCTGCCCTCGTTCACCGCCTCCGAGGACGACCACGACTTCGGCCACGAGCCCTACCACGGGCGCGGCGGCCCGGTGCCGGTGTACCGGGAGCCGAAGCCGGGCTGGGGAGGGGTGGACCTCGCCTTCTGCGAAGCGGCGCTCGACGCCGGCTACCCCTTCTGCCCGGACCACAACGCGCCCGGGGCGACGGGCCTCTGCCCCTTCGCCATGAACATCCGCGACGGGCGGCGGGTCTCGACCAACGACGGCTACCTGGAGCCGGCCCGGGAGCGTCCCAACCTGGAGATCCGGGGCGGTTGCCACGTCGACACCGTCGTCTTCGACGCGCGGCGACGGGCGTGCGGCGTCCAGCTGGCCGACGGCGAGCAGCACCGCCTGGCCGCCGGCGGCGAGGTCGTCCTCAGCGCCGGCGCCGTGCACTCGCCCGCCATCCTCATGCGCTCCGGGATCGGGCCGGCCGGGGTCCTCTCCCGGCTCGGGATTGAGGTGATCGACGAGCTGCCCGTGGGCCGGGGCCTCCAGGATCACCCCATGGTGCTGGTGCGGCTGGAGACCAGGGAGGAGGCCCGTCGCAGCCTCGGCAATCGGGTCACCAACTGCGTCCTGCGCTACCGCTCGGGCCTGGCCGAGGCCGGGCCGAACGACATGATGCTGCTCCCCAACAACGGCTCGGCCGCCCTCGGCGCCAGCCTCCTCGTCATCCAGCAGCGGCGCGTCTTCTCCCGGGGGGAGCTGACCATCGTCTCCCGGGACCCGCTGGTGGACCCCTTCCTGGAGATGAACCTTCTCACCGACGAGCGCGACCGGGTGCGGATGGAGGACGCCCTGGAGCGCGCCGGCGAGCTGCTCGACCACCCCGCCTTCCGCGCCATCCTGACCGCCCGGCCGGTCCTCCCCCGACCCTCCGAGCTGCCCCGGATCGTCACCGACACCGTGCACCTCTGCTCGACCTGCGCCATGGGCTCGCCCGACGACCCCGGCGCCGTGGTCGACCAGGAGGGCCGGGTGCTGGGGGTGGAGGGCCTGCGCGTGGCCGACGCCTCGATCATGCCCGAGATACCCCGGGCCAACCTCCATCTCTCCGTGGTCATGATCGCCGAGCACCTGGCCGGCCGGATGCGCGCCCGCCACCTCGCCCGCTCCGCCTGAGGGCGTGCGGCCGGGCCTCTCTCTGACCTCCGCCCCGGCCAACGGCGACCCGGGCCACCCGCTCGAGCCGGCCCGCATCGCCGAGGCGGCGGGGTTCGACGACCTCTGCCCGGGCGAACCGGCGGCGATGGGAGAGGAGCGGCCGGATCGGGCCGGGCCCCGCTTCCCATCCCGACCGGCGGAGCGTTTCCCGGAACCGCTGAGCACCTTCGCGGCCGTGGCCATGGTCGCCCACCGGGTCCGGCTCGGGACCTGCACCCGATCGCGCCGCTGCGCCCGGCCGCGCTGCCGGCCAGGGGCGCGGCCGGCGGCAGGACGACACCGTCGGAGCCTGCCGGGCGCTGTGGGACGGCTCGCCTCCTTCCGCTCCCGACCGTGAGCTTCGAGGGCATCCACGCCCAGCCCCGGCCGGCACCGACGACATCCCGATCCGGGTCGGCGGCCGCGGCTCGCCTCGCCCGGTCCGCCGGGTGGTCCGATGGGGGACGGCTTCCTACCCCACACCGACGCCTGGACCACCTAGGAGACGCTCGGGGAGCGGACCCTCCGGATCGCGGAGGGGACGCGGGCCGGGGGGACGCCTCCAGGCTGGAGGTGGGGGCTGGTTTCCCTCCTCCGGGCAGGACTTCACCCGGGCGCTGGAGGAGGAGCCGGGCGTGGTGGGGACGGGTGTCACCCCGATCCCCGTGCCCCTGACCTCGGCCCGCACCCTGGGCGAGGCGCGGGTCGCCGCGGAGTCGCTGGCCAGAGCCTTCGAGCCCTGTCGGAGCACCGGCGCGGGCGCTGGGTGAGGGCGACGACCGGGAGCCGGCGACCGCCCCGCCGGCGCGGGCCGCGTCCCTCCCTCGGCGAGGACAGGCCCCGGGGGCACGAGCTGGGACGGCATCCAACCCCGAGCGGCGTGCCGCCGACACCGGCAGCCGACGCGGGCGCGAGTTCACGCCCGGTGGCGATCGTCGGCGCCGCCTATAGTCGAGGATGAGGGTTGCGGACGTAGGAGGACCGGGGCGATCTCCCGAGCATGGCGGTGGCGCATGGCTCCCTGGAGCGCTCGGCGCGGGCACCACGACCGTTGGGCACGCAGCCGTGCGGGTTGCCGTCGGTCCCGCGACGCCCGCGCTCGTCGACCGCCCGCTCCCTCCGGGAGGTCCGCACCGGCCGCCCGGCGGGGTCGGGTCGAGGGTCGGCGTGCCCTCCCATCACATCGGCGCCGATCGTCGTCTGGAGGTGCAGCGTGCCCCTGTACGAGTTCGCCTGCCCTGGCTGCGGGCCGTTCGAGGAGCGCCGTCCGTTCGA
>DASRBU010000243.1:0-2206 GCA_035653475.1 Candidatus Dormiibacterota bacterium
CGGGTCACCTCCTCCAGCCCGGCCTCGCGCAGGTAGCGGTCGAGGGCGCCGTAGACGGCATCCCCGGTGTCCAGCCCCAGCGAGCCGGCCAGCTCCAGGGCCATTCGCTGCAGGTGCTCGGTCGCCGGCCCGGTGCGTCGGCCGCCCATGGCTGGCTCGCCGAGCTCGACCCAGCCCCCGGGGCGGGTCACCCGGACCAGCTCCGCCACCGCTCCCGGCCAGGCCACCACCGGGATGCCGGCGGTCAGGAAGCGCTGGTGGACGAAGTCGAAGCTCTCGTCCCGGAAGGGCAGGCCCTGGAGCAGGTTGCCCCGCACCTGCCGGTAGCCGGGAGGATGATCCGGCTTGCCCCGCACCAGGTCGAAGCCCACCACCAGCGCACCCGGGAACCGGTGACAGACCTCGAACCCCCACTGCCCGGTGCCCGTGCCCACGTCCAGCACCCGCTCCGGTCCCTCCACCGGGGCCAGGAAGTTGGCCCCCAGGGCCTCGCGCAGGGCGAAGTGCTGCAGGTCCAGCCGGTCCACCTCCTCCGGATGCCGGGGGAAGAGGTAGGGCGACCCCGGCTCCCGGGAGCGCTCCAGGGCCGCCTCCACCTCCTCCGCAGAGGGCAGCTCCAGCGACCAGCCCACCATCCCCAGCTCCCGGGCGCGGCCCAGCAGGGAGCGGAGGGTGGCCAGACGACGGGCCACGGTGGCCGGGGCCAGCCCCCGCCGACGCAGGGCGAGGGCGTACTCCAGGGCCAGACGGGAGGCTTGCTCCGGCCCCTGGAGCAGGGAGGTGACCGCAGTCTCGACCGAGGTGTCGAGGAAGCGGGCCAGGTCGGCCAGGTCGGCGCTGTAGGCCCGGGCGGTGGCGGGTGCGGCCCGCTCCAGGAAGCGGCGGAGCAGCGACCTCGCCTCACCGGCGACGCCGGCGAGGGTCGTGCGGTCATCCCCCATGCGTCGAGTATGCCCCGAGAGGGGTTTCACGGACGGGGCTCGGGTGGTCGGGTCGGGGGTGGGCGTGAGACGGCCCGGCGCGAGGAGGGCAAGGACGCCGCCTCCCGCCCTGGCCGCGGCTCAGGCCGGCTTGCGGCCGTAGGCGACGGCGACCGGCCAGACGGTCCGGTATCGGTCGAACTCCTCCGGGGTCTGGCGAAGCAGCGCGGCTGCTTCCTCGGCCATGGGGGAGGATCTGGCCCGGAGCACCTCGCAGAGGCGGGTCAGCCCGGATCGGAAGTCCGTGACCAACAGCGACCCCGTGCGGCCGGCCCATTCGCCATGGGGCAGCGACAGCTCCCGGCGACCGACCCGCTCCAGCCCCGCCTCGCGCAGGTACCCGTCCAGAGAGCGGAAGACGATCCCCGTGGTGTCCAGCTTCCGGGGCACGGCGAGTTGCTCGAGGATCAGGTCGAACAGGCGCTCGGTGGCCGGCCCCACCCGGGCCGGCTTCACCGTGGGCTCGACCAGCTCGATCCAGCCCCCGGGGCGGGTCACCCGCACCAGCTCTCGCACCGCCCCCGGCCAGGCCTCGGCCGGTATCCCCGGCAGCAGGTAGCGCTGGTGGACGAAGTCGAAGCTCTCGTCCCGGAAGGGCAACCCCTGGAGCAGGTTGCCCCGCACCTGCCGGTACCCCGGAGGATGATCCGGCTTGCCCCGCACCAGATCGAAGCCCACCACCAGCGCACCCGGGAACTGATGGGCCAGCTCGAACCCCCACTGCCCGGTGCCCGTGCCCACGTCCAGCACCCGGGAGGGCGACTCCACCGGGGCCAGGAAGTTGGCCCCCAGGGCCTCGCGCAGGGCGAAGTGCTGCAGGTCCAGCCGGTCCACCTCCTCCGGATGCCGGGGCATCAGGTAGGGCGATCTGGACTCCGAGGGGCGCTCCAGGGCCGCCTCCACCTCCTCCGCAGAGGGCGGCTCCAGCGACCAGCCCACCATCCCCAGCTCCCGGGCGCGGCCCAGCAGGGAGCGGAGGGTGGCCAGGCGGCGGGCCACGGTGGCCGGGGCCAGCCCCCGCCGACGCAGGGCGAGGGCGTACTCCAGGGTCAGACGCGAGGCCGGCTCCGGCCCTTGGAGCAGGGAGGTGACCGCTTCCTCCACCGAGGTGTCGAGGAAGCGGGCCAGGTCGGCCAGGTCGGCGCTGTAGGCCCGGGCGGTGGCGGGTGCGGCCCGCTCCAGGAAGCGGCGGAGCAGGGACTCGGCCTCGCCGGCCGGGACCGAGG
>DASRBU010000244.1:0-6161 GCA_035653475.1 Candidatus Dormiibacterota bacterium
GCTGGTCCCCGAGCACCAGACCGTGTAGGTGGTGGCGGTGGTGGTCTCCCCCGCGGTCTCGCCGGGCAGGGTCTCCGAGGTCGGACGGCCCAGCGCGTCGTAGGTGACCGAGGTGGTCTGGCCGTTGGCGTCGGTGGTCGAAGTGGGCCAGAGCCCGAACAGGTTGTGCCAGACCGCTACTTCCCAACCGAGCGACCGGCTCTCGAGACGCCCCTCCGCTCATGCGCCGCGATGCGCTCGACGGCCATCCGGTAGATCGCATGCTCGTCACGGACCCCGATCGCGAGGACCCCCGTGTGGCGGCATCGAGATCGGCGTAGAGGAGCCGGAACCGCGGTGGCCTGCGGCCCGATACGTCGAACTTCACCCGGGCCAGGCCGGTCAGCTCACCGCTGACCCGCCGAGCCCCGAGCTGCTTGCCCGTGACCCGCCCGTGCGCCAGGTCGCCCAGCACGACGCGGACGGCGTCGACCACCTCGGGACCGTGGGCAGCCAGTGCCCGAACGTCATCGGCGACGGCCGGGTGGAAGGTCAGCCGCTACCGCCCGGTCTTGCCGGCACGGCTCACTCGAGCTTGGGCTTGGATGCCCTCTGGGCCGCCCGCCGCAGTACCTCGGCGAGCTGGTCCTCGCCCAACCATGGCCTGTCGTCGCCCAGCCGCTGGCGGGCGAGATCGAGGTCGAGCGCGTCCTCGGCGTGCGCGAGCAGCTTCTCCCAGGTCGCGATCGGGACCAGCACCGCCTGGAGGCGACGATGCGAGCCGAAGAACACCGGCTCGGTGTCGCCTTGGTCGAACCGCTTCGTGATCTGACCCAGAGCGGCCCGGACCTCGCTGGTGGTCACGACCCTGTTCGCCATGGCCCCAGCATACGGAAATTCGTACAACTGGACTTTTGCACTTTTCCCGGCCTATCGAGATATGTAGGGGTCGAGCGGAGGGCTGAGCCTCACAGGTAGAGAAAGTGCCTCTCGATACGAGATACACGGTGCTGCCAAACCGCCGATATTCGCACTCAGAGAGGCACCTGCTCATGCACCTTACCACGAACCATAGCCAGGGTCCAGCCCGGTGTCGGTCCTCGACAAGCCCGCCGGTCCGCTCTTTCGCGAGCATACTGAGCCGATTCGTCGGATGCTTCACGCGGCTCTCCTAGAGATCTTCTGGAAACTGATCGTCGCCTGGGTGATCGGTCCGGGCCGACACCCCATCACTCGCCTCTACTCGATCGCCGAGCCGGATGGCCGTCGGGCTCACGACACCTACCACCGTTTCCTACGGCTGGGTGCGTGGAGCCTGGAGCGCCTCTGGCGAACGCTGGCGTTGCTGGTCGTGGCACCCTCTGCCCGCATGGACAGCTGGAGCTGGCGATCGATGACACGATCTTCCAGAAGTGGGGGCGCAAGGTAGAAGGGCCGCCCACTACCGGGACCCGGTGCGGTCCACGGCTGTGGTCGTGGCCTTCGTGGCCGGCCTCAGCCTCATCTGCTTGGCACTCTTGATACGCCCACCCTGGGGCGAGATGCCGCTGGCTCTCCCCCTTGGCGTACGTCTCTACCGCAAGCAGGGCCCAACCCACCTCGAGCCCGCGGCCGCTATGGGCGGCGAGGTCGCCGCCTGGTTCCCCGAGCGCCGGTTCCGGGTCGTCGCCGACGGGGCCTCCTCTGCTCTCGCCCAAGCCGGACTGCCGCGGACCGTCCTCGTCTCCAGGATCAGGAGGAGCGCCGAGCTCTACGAGCCTGTGGTGGCGCCGCGGCTATCCGGCCGGCGCGGTCGGCCTCGGAAGCGTGGCCAACGCCTGCCCTCACCGTGCCAGATGGCTCAGCAGACGGGGCTGCCCTGGCGTCGCGGTCAGCTCGAGGCTCGGGGTCACCGGATCGAACGGCTCGGCCCGGGTGGTGTGCTGGTGGTTCACCTGTGGGGAGACGCCGGTCCTGCTGGTGATCGTCCGCGACCCCTCTGGCCGCAGCGACGATGAGCACCTCTTCACCGCCGAGCTCGACTCTACCCCGGAGGCGGTGGCCAGCGCGTATGCGGATCGTTGGGCGATCGACGAGACCCATCGCAATTGCAAGGCAATTTCTGGGTGCCGAAGATCCTCAGTGCTGGCGCCGCCAGCGGCCGGAGCGAGCTCGAGCTCTGTCGCTGCTCACCTATTCGTTGGTCTGGCACTGGTACCTGGTGGTGCACGGCAGCCGTCCCGCCTGGCAACGGAAGGCTTGGTACGAGAAGGCCACGCCTTCCTTCCTGGATGCGCTGGCCCAGGCCAGGCGCGAGTTGTGGTGGGATCGGATGTTTGTTGAGAGCGATCGCGGTGCGCTCTCACAAAAATTCCAGGCCGCCCTCATCGAGACCCTCGCCTATGTCGCCTGAGTGAATAGGACGAGACCTTCAGCTCTGCAACGCTCTTCTTCGGCAGAAATGCAAAAGTCCAGGTACAAATTCTGCCCTTAGTGGTCGGTGCCTGAGGGTTCCGTGAGGGGTCGTGCGCGACCTCCTCGAGGAAGGCGGCTGGGCTGGCGATGGCCGCCAGCTCCTCGACCCGGCGTTCGAGGTCCTCGCGAGTGAACCGCCAGCGGAAGGGCCGGAGCTCCTCGCGGGAGCTGGCCTCGAAGGAGAGGATGCGCAGCGCGAGCTCCAGCAGATCCTCCGCTCGAGCACCGAGGAGGAGATCTCCACCTGGTCGCGCCAGCGGGCATGGGTCGGGGTGGGGACGAGGAGGATGGTCGGCTAGCGCTCCTGCCGCCGGTGGACGGCTGCGTCGCCCCGATGCGAGAAGGCGTTGGGTCCAGAGGACAGAGGACCCCGCGGGCGGATAAGCGTCCGCGACTGATCCTAGTCTAGGCCACCGGCGGCGCACGAGCCACCCACCACGGGTCGAAGGAGGAACCCATGCAGCAGACGACCGGGACGTTCAGGGCGAGCAGCTGGGAGGAGGCGGCCTTCAGCTCGGTGGAGGGAGGGGCCCGACTCACCCGCGCCAGGGTGGTCAACGTCTTCCGAGGCGGGGTAGAGGACGCCGGCGTCCTCGAGTACCTGATGGTCTACCTCGACCGCGAGCGAGGAACGTTCTTCGGGTTCGAGCACGTCACCGGGCGTCTGGAGGGTCGCGAGGGGACGTTCGTGCTCCGGCACGCGGAGCTTCGAGGGGCGCACCGCGGACGCGATCCTGGAGGTGGTGAGTGGCTCCGGGACCAGGCAGCTGGCCGGGCTGACCGGCCGCGGCTCGTTCACCGCCCGCCACGGTGTCGAGGACACCCCTTCAGCCTCCGGTACGACCTCGGCTGAGGGCGCCGGGGGCCGGCCGGCTCCCGGTCGGCGGGCGACCCCGGCCGCCGAGGCGCCGAGCGTCGGTGGCTGCCGCCCGGCACACGCCTCCCGGGGCCCGGCCGCGTGAGCCTGGCCGCCGCCCCTGGGGCACCTGACGCCCGTCGACCCGGGTCGGCCGGCCGCCCGCGCGCCGGCGGCCGAGCCTGGGCCAGGCGTGGGGAGCGCCCCCGGGGGCTTCCAGAGCGTGCGACCATGGGGGCGATGGCGACCCGGTCGATCCCCCGGCTTCCCAGCTCCCTGCTCGAGGAGCTGGCCCGGCGGCGGCCCGGGCTCGCCCGCCACATGGCCCGGGCGGTGGTCACCCTGGTGCGCTGGGACGACTCCACCGGCGCCCCCCCGCGGCGCGAGGCGATCGAGCGGGCCTGCGAGGCGGGGATCGACCTCTTCCTGGCCACCGCCCGCGAGGGCCGTCCCGCCACCCACCGGGAGTTACGCGAGGTGGCCCAGCTGGGCATCCTCCAGGCACGCAGCTCGCACTCGGTCGAGCCCGTCCTGGCCGCCTACCGGATCGCCGCCCGGGTGGCCTGGAACGCCATCCTGCGCGCCTGGCGGGACCATCCCGACGCCAATCCGGAGGCCCTGGTGGTGACCGCCAACTACGTCTTCGGCGCCCTGGACCAGGTGGCAGCCCAGGTCACCCGCACCTACGTCCACGCCCGCGAGCAGCACCTGCTGCGTGGGGTGCGGGCGCGGACCCGCCTGCTCCACTCGCTGATCAGCGACACCTTCGACACCGAGCTGGCGGTCCAGAAGCAGGCCCTGGCCGTCAACGTCCAGCTGGCCCCGAGCTACCTGGCGCTGGTGGTCAAGAGCGACGACCCGGTGGAGGGCATCCTCGGCGCCCTGGAGCTGCCGCCCCGGGCGCTGGCCGACGCCACCGATCCCCACACCGTGGTCGTGCTCTGGCCGGCCGACCGCCCCGCGCCCGCGGAGGAGGTGTTGGGGCTGCTCACCGACCTCCGGCGGCGACTGCGGGCCCGGGTTCGCGGAGGGCTGGGCGGGGACCACCCCGGCCTGCGCGGGATCTCGCGCTCCTACCTGGAGGCACAGCAGGCGGTCGAGGTGGGCCGCAAGCTCTGGCCCGAGGCCCTGCTCTACCACCACGACGAGATCGCCCCCTACCTGCTGCTGGCCCAGAACCCGATGGTGGTCGAGCGCTACGTGGACCACGTGCTGGGTCCGTTGATGCGCGCCGACGCCCGGGGCGCGCTGCTGGAGACGCTGGAGGCGGTCCTCACCCGGGGCACGGTCAAGGACGCGGCGGCGGCGCTGCGGCTGCACCGCCACACCGTCCTCTACCGCATGGACAAGCTGCGTGAGCTGCTGGGCGGCGACCCCTCCGAGCCGCAGCGTCGCCAGCGCTTGCAGCTGGCGCTCGACCTGCGGCGGCTGCTCTGACCTCCCACCCTGCCAGAATGGAACCAGATCGGTCGGAGGGCATGGAGGCGTGAGCACGTTTCGGCGACCCGAGGAGCGGCGGCCGCACGTCGACTTCGGCCGCTCCACGCCCGAGCAGGTCCCGACCTTCGTGGCCATCATGACCGTGCTCCACACGGAGCCGCTCGCCTCCGCCTTCGTCCGCCTGCTGAAGAAGGAGCTGCGGGCCGACGACCACCTGCACCTCGCCCATCTCTTCGAGGAGGTGAGCGTGCTCGCCCTCCACCGCCATCTCGCTGAGGAGCTGCTCTTCGACGCCTTCGCCTTCGACATGTACTGGGACGAGCTACGAGAGGACGTGCTCAACGTCCGCGCCCTGGAGGGCAACGAGAAGTTCTGCGAGAACTTCGAGATCGCCGCCGAGCGGGCGCGCGAGTATCGCCGGACCTTCCCACCCAAGCTGCGCTGGCAGCGGCGCCGGCCGCCGGGCGAGCCGCCCGGACCGGGTCGGGACGACGGCCCGGCTCCGCTGCGCCCCGAGGGCCGGGGCCCCGGCGGGGAGCACCGTCCCCTGCCCGTCCATCCGGCCGGGGAACCGGCCGAGGGCCGGGACGCCGAGGGCTGACGCACCCGCCCCGATGGTCGGGGCTTGGTCGCGGGTTTTGGGAGATCTCGGGGTCCGCTCGCCTAAGGTGTTTGGGGGTGCACTCGCCGGTGGTGGGAGAGAGGCGATGGCGGCGTCGGCCCGGATGAGGTGCGGGGTGCGCCCGAGGCGGGCGGAACCGGTGTCGGCCGTCTCGGCTGAGGTGGCGGTGTCGCCCCGGCCGTCCCTGGACGGCGGTGGCCGCGGCCCCGAGCCCCTGGTCGAGGTGGAGCGGGTCACCCAGCGATTCGGGCGGGTGACGGCGCTCCAGGAGGTGAGCCTGACCATCCGGCGGGGGGAGCTGGTGTTCGTGACCGGTCCCAGCGAGGCGGGCAAGACCACCCTGCTCCGGCTCCTCCACGGTGAGCTGAGGCCCAGCCAGGGTTCGGTCCGGGTGGATGGCTTCCAGCTCGGCCGGCGCTGGCGCTGGTTCCTGCCCCGGCTGCGGCGACGGGTGGGGGCGGTCTTCCAGGACCATCGCCTGCTCCCCGACCTGACCGCCCAGGGCAACGTGGCCTTCGCGCTCCAGGCGACCGACCTCTGGCTGCCGCCGGGCGAGGTCGCCGCCCGGGCGCGGGCCCGGCTGGAGGAGGTGGGGCTGGGCGGACGCGCGGGCGCCTTCCCCGGTCAGCTCTCCGGGGGGCAGCAGCGGCGCCTGGCCATCGCCCGGGCGCTGGCCCTGGAGCCGGTGCTGCTCCTGGCCGACGAGCCCACCGCCAACCTGGATCGGGGCAACGCCGAACGCGTCCTGGAGCTGCTGGAGCGGCGCTGGCGGGCGGGCACCACGGTGGTGATCGCCACCCACGACCGGGA
>DASRBU010000245.1:0-8360 GCA_035653475.1 Candidatus Dormiibacterota bacterium
GCCGGCTTCGTGCTGGTGGAGCGGGGCTCCCGCCACCCCACCGTCCCCCTCGACCTCCTGGGCGACCGCCTGATCGGTCCCGCCACCGCCGCCGCCATCCTGGCCGGCGCCCTGATGTTCGCCCAGAGCGCCTTCGTGCCCCTCTACGTCCAGGCCGTGCAGGGCGGCAGCGCCTTCGTCGCCGGCCTGGTCCTGACCCCGGCCTCCTTCGGCTGGACGGCGGGGGCGGTGGCCGCCGGCCGGGTGCTGCTACGGGTCGGCTACCACCGGCTGGTGGTGAGCGGCGCCCTCTCCATGCTCGCCGGCAGCCTGGTCCTGGCCCTGGTGCCGGCGAGGGCGGGTCCGGTCTGGGTCGGCCTGGCCTCGGGGCTGGTGGGGCTGGGCATGGGCCAGCTGCAGACGCCGCTGCTGATCGTGCTCCAGGGCGCGGTGGGCTGGTCCCGGCGGGGCGCCGTCACCGCCCTCAACCAGTTCTCGCGCACCATCGGCGGGGCGGTCGGGGTCTCGCTCCTGGGCATGCTCCTGGACTGGCGGGTGCGGGCGGGGGCGCCGGCCCGCGGTCTCGATCCCGCCCTGCTCGCCAACCCGCTCCAGGTCGGGGGCTCGGTCGCGGCCCGGGCCCGGCCGCTGCTGGAGCAGGGGCTCCACCTGGTCTTCGTGGCCCTGGTCCTGGTCTCGGTGGCGACGCTGGCCGTGGCCCTGGCCATCCTCCGCCTCAACCGGGCCGGCGGCGCGACGGCGGAGGGCGGAAGCACGGACGGTTGAGGTATGGTGCGGCTCCCATGATCGAGCGCATCGACAACCTGGGTGTGGCCGTGACCGACCTGGAGCGGGCGCTCGCCTTCTATCAGCAGCTCGGGTTCCGGGTCGAGGACCGCGAGGAGGAGACGCCCTCGGCGACGCTGGCCGCGGGCGAGGCCCGGCTCTGGGTCTTCCAGACCCGCTCGCGGGCGG
The DNA here is from genome assembly GCA_035653475.1 of Candidatus Dormiibacterota bacterium. Classification (GTDB taxonomy): domain Bacteria; phylum Chloroflexota; class Dormibacteria; order Dormibacterales; family Dormibacteraceae; genus CADDZO01. The sequence continues at coordinate 955 of DASRBU010000245.1, forward strand.
CCGCGACCCGCGACCTCTCCTTGACCGACAACCCGCCCGGCCTCGACCACGTCTCCTTCTGGGTGGGGGACGTGGACGCGGCCGCGGAACGGTTGAGGACGGCGGGGCTGAGCCTGGAGTCGGGGCCGGCCGACCAGCCCTGGGGGGCGAGGGCAACGAGCCTCCTCGACCCGGACGGGACCCGGATCTACCTGCTGGGGCGGCTGCGCGGAGGCTGAGCGTGGCCGAGGGCGTTCGGGCGCTGGCCAGGGCGGTCGCCGGGTCTCCTCGCCCGGACCAGCTGGGACGATGGCGGTCGAGGTGAGCTGGCAAGCCCTGCGGGCGAGTTGCCGGGCTCATCGGGAGAGCGCGGCCTGCCTGCCCGAGGGCTCCCCTCGACCCGGCTCCTCCTCTTCTACGCGGTGGAGTGCGGGCTCAAGGCCGAGCTGCTGAAGCAGCGGAAGCTGCGCCACAGCGGCGAGCTTCCGGCCGAGCTGCGCCACCACGATCTACGAGCTCTGGCCAAGGAGCTGCGGCTCCCCAACCTGGGGCTCCGGGGGTGCCGGGCGCGCGCCCGCGACGCCCCGGGGCAGGATGGCGGCCCGCCGGTGGCGATCGACGACCTCCACCAGGCCTGGCGGTACGGCGCTCGTCTCGAGCCGGGGTGCGAGCGGGAGGTCGCGGCCGCGCTGCGACGGCTGTGCGAGCGCTGCGCGGAGATGCTGGGAAGGTGAGCGAGCAGGAGCTGCCCCCGCCGGAGCGGCTGTTCACCTGGGTCGACGTCGAGGAGCTGCTGGCGGCGCTGGCCGAGCAGGGACGCTGGCCGGACTGGCTCTCCGAGGCCGACGCCTTCTGGGACGGCCTGAAGCTGTACGTCGACCCGGGCACGAGCGAATCCGCGGTGGTGGACTGGCTGGAGGTCACCTTCGGGGATCGGCTGGGCCGCGAGCCCCTCACCATCCTGCTCGAGGACCGGCCGGGGCGCGAACCCCGGCCCGGCCGGATGCTGCCGGTGTCGATCGCCGAGGAGCGGCCCCAGGTGCGGCGGATGCCCCGGTTCCGGGAGCGCCGCACCGTGCCCGACCTCGCCCATCCCCTCCCCCGGCCCCAGGTGGAGACGTTCGTCGACGAGGTCCAGGTCGTGGCCCTCCACGCCTTCAAGGGGGGCGTGGGGCGCACGCTGCTGGCCGTGGCGCTGGCCACGGCCCTGGCCGATCGTGGGGTCCGGGTGCTGCTCGTGGACGCCGACCTGGAGGCCCCCGGCATCACCTGGATGCTGGAGGCTCAGGGGCAGCGACTGGAGTTCGCCTACGAGGACTTCCTGGCCCTGCTCCACGGCTCCGAGGAGGGCACGGAGGCGCTCGAGCTGGGGGGGTGGCTGCTGCCCAACCAGATGCGCGACGGCATCGTGGTCATGCCGGCCACCCGGCGGGCGTCCGTCCTGCGTCCGCCGCGGATCGAGCCGGTGGACCTGCTCACCCCGCAGCGCTCGCCGTACGTCGTGACCGAGTCCCTGGCCCGACTGGCGGCGGCGGTGGGGGCGCGGGTGGTGGTGGTCGACCTGCGGGCGGGCGCCAGCGAGCTGAGCGCGCCGATCCTGCTCGATCCCCGGGTGCAGCGGGTGTTCGTCACCACTCTCAGCGGCCAGGCCCTGCGGGCAACCCTGCGCCTCATGGGGGAGATCAGCCGGCGGGCCCCGTCCGTCCCTGAGACCGATCCTCCCAGCGTCGCCGTCCTCACCCAGTTCCGGGAGCTGCTCCACGAGACGGCGGTGCGGGACGCCGCCGCCCAGCTCCGCGACGCCCTGGCCGAGATGCTGCCGCCGGCCGCCGGCGAGGGTGAGGACCAGGTGGTGGACGCCGACCTGAGCGCGCGGCCGCTGCTGGTCCCGTTCTCCGATCACCTGCTCGCCCTGCCCGCCCCCTGGGACGAGGTCGTGGCGCTGGTTCGGCGCTCGGGGCTCGGCGAACGACTGGAGGAGCTGGCCGAGAGCATCCGTTCCGCGGCGGTGGGGGTGGAGGAGGTGGGTGAGGCCGGGCCTCCGGCCGAGGTCGAGACCCTCCGCGACCGTCGCCGCCGGCTGGCGGAGCGGGCGGCCGAGCTGGTGCTGGCCGAGACCGCCACCGTCGGGAGCTTCCTGCCCACCACCTCGCTCCGCAACCTGCTGAGCGAGCACCGCACCGAGCCGCCGATCGCGGTGGTGGTGGGAGTCAAAGGGTCGGGCAAGACCTTCACCTTCCTCCAGATGACCTGGCGGGAGCGCTGGGCCGAGTTCGGCCGCGCTGCCGGCCTTCAGGAGGTGAGCCTGGAGGCCCGCTTCTGCCCGGTGCTCTGGTCGGCCAACCTGAGCGACGAGGCCCTGGGGCGGCTCCAGCGGTGGCGGGGGCAGCTCGCGACCGATCTGGGCGGACCGCCGGCCACGGCCCTGGAGATCCGGGACCTGATCAAGGAGCGGCTGGCCGGGGAGGGGCTCAGCGACCGCGCCTGGCGCCAGATCTGGCTTCGGGCCCTGGCCCGCGCCGCCGGCCTCGAGGTCGGTTCGGACGATGCGGAGCAGCGGCTGACCGAGCTGGCCCGGGCGCAGAGCCTGGTCTTCCTGGTCGACGGCCTGGAGGACCTGTTCCAGGACTTCGATGAGAATACGACCCAGCAGCAGGCGCTCCGGGTCCTGCTCACCGACTGCCTGGACTGGCTGCACGGCCTGCGCGGCCGCCCGCTCGGGCTGCTGGTCTTCGTCCGGCGCGACCTGGTGCACGCCGCCATCCGGCAGAACGTGGCCCAGTTCCTGGCTCGTTACGGAGCCTACGAGCTGCGCTGGAACCCGGAGGAGGCGCTGCGGCTGGCCCTCTGGGTCTGCCACCAGGCCGGCGCCATCCCGGATCTGGACTGGGAGGAGGTGGCCGAGGCGAGCCAGGGGCAGCTGGCGCCGTACCTGGAGGCGCTGTGGGGGGTCAAGATGGGCGGTCCGCGATCGCGCGAGGCCCGTTCCACCCAGTGGTTCCAGGCCGCCCTCTCCGACTTCAACCGGGAGATCCAGGCCCGGGACGTGGTCTCCTTCCTGGCCGAGGCGGCCAAGCTCTCGATCCCCGACGAGCGCTGGTCGGACCGGCTGCTGGCCCCGGCCGCCATGCGCCAGGCCCTGATCGCGTGCAGCCAGGCCAAGATCCGGGCGGTGGAGGCCGAGAACCCGGTGGTGGGAAGGCTTTTGGCCAAGCTGCGTGGGCTCTCGGCCGAACGTCGGAAGATCCCCTTCCTGGCCGAGACGGTGGGGTTGAAGCGGGAGGACCTCGACATCCTGGGCGAGAACGGGGTGGTGTACCGGGACGAGGACCAGTACTGGATCCCCGAGATCTTCCGCCATGGCCTCGACTTCCGGGTCACGGGCCGCCCCCGCATCCTGGCCATCGCCCGCCTGGTGCGGGGACGCGGCGACCGGGGCTGAACGGTGTCGGCCGCTGACCTTCGCCCCCGCTGCCGTACGACGGGCGTGGTCGCTCAAGACCGGCGCCGGGCGATGAGACATGGGTCCCGGGGAACCGGCTCGCCCCGCTCCAGGTCGAGGGTGGCCAACGGTCATGGGTGCCACGGCCGTTACGTGGAGATCGGGAACGCCGGTGGCTTCGTCGCCTGCGGTCTGCGCAAGTGGGTGGCGTGGCGGGCGACACCCTTCTGGCTCAGCTCTGGGACCCTTCCTGGAGGTCCTACCAGGAGGTGCGAAGCCTTCTGAGGGATCTCGAGGGAAGGTCACCGCCGGACCTGTTCGTGGACGAGAGGGGACCTTGGGTGGGGGTGTCTCGGTGCCGCTCATTCCCTTCCTGAACGCTGAAGCCTCGGCTCTCGTCCTGGAGCTGGCGACCCAGGGGCGACCCTGGCCGAGAGGCTGAGGGGGCTGGCGGCAAGCCAGGAGGCGGCTCCGGACGAGGTGGTGGAGGAGGATGCCGGCCCGTTGGCAAAAGACCGCCGGTGGAGCTGGCTCGGGCCAGCACCGTCAGCTGGCATCCGGTGGCGAGCCTCCTCGGCTCGGACGGGAACTGGATGCACCTGCTGGAGCGGCCGGCGGGCAGGGGACGTTGCTCCCGAGGCCGGTGTTGCCGCCGGCTCCTCGTCGCCGCGATCTGGCTCGCCCCGCCGGCCGGTGATGGCCTCGTGCGCCTCCGCCCTGGCCGAGTGGTAGGAGGTGGCCAGCCGCACCCCGGGCCGCTCCAGCACCCCCCAGAGCCTCCGACCGACCCCGACCAGGTTGGTGTAGACCTCGACCGTCATCCCGCCCGTCAGGGCCCGCTCGATCAGCGCCGGCAGCCCGGGTGCAGGGTGGGCTCACCTCCGATGAACTGGACCATCCGCACTCCCAGGGCCGCCGCCTGGTCGATCACCCGGCACCAGTCCCACTCGGTCATGATGCCGTGCGAGCTCCCGGGTCCGCTGGCCGCGTAGCAGTGTACGCATTCCCGCTGACATCGGCCCGTGATCTCCAGCCAGATCAGGTTCGGGGGCGTGTCTCCTCCTCCCATGGGTCCACTCATGGCGGCATTCTCGGTTCCGGTGTCCCGCTTCACAACCATCTTGATTGGGATTACATTCGGTGCAAATCGAATTTGTTGTCGGTGCATATATGGATTGACCCATCCGGTCGAGAGTTGATGGTGTCCGGCGACGACGTGCCCGCGGCAGACACTCAACCGACGAGCTTCCGTGACCACCTTCGGGGGCCGAGCGAGGTGCAGACGCACCGCACCGGCCAGGGGGTGAGGCAGCTCCCGGCCCCGCGCGGCCCTCGCCTCCGGGGCCGTCGTCAGGGCCGGCGCCGGGCGATGAGGCGCAGGCCCAGCGGGGCCAGCTCGCCCCGCTCCAGCCGGGCCCGCTCCACCTCCAGCAGCGCTCGGGCCACGGCCGCGCCGCGTTCGGACGGCTCCAGCCACTGGCCCAGGTGGCGGTAGAGGTAGGGGCAGGGCTCGGCCCGCACCAGCTGGAACCGCTCCTCCAGGAGGGCCCGGATCTCGGCGCCCCCGGGCAGCCCCCGCTCCCTCCCGTAGCGGGCCTGCCAGCGCCGCAGGGGATCGGTCTCGGGGCCCGCCTCCTCGTCCCTGGGCGGGGACCGGAGCACCCCGGCCGCGGCCAGGATCGTCTCCAGGTCGAAGGCCATGGCGGCGGTGAGAAGGTCGGCCCGCTCCCGGGCGAACTCCTCCACCACGACCAGGCCCCGGGGGGCCAGGAGCCGCTCGGTCCGGGCCAGGGCCGACCGCGGCTCGTCGAGGTGGTGGAGCGAGCGCACGAAGAGCACGGCCTCGTAGGGGCCGCCCTCGTGCTCGAGCAGGCCGATCGGGAGCGCGGTCACCCCGGCCGCCCGGGCCGCGGCCACCGCCTCCGGGTCGGGGTCGATCATGGTCACGGCGTGGCCCCTGGCCTGGAGGGCGGCGGCCAGCTCGCCCCGGCCGCCGCCCACCTCGAGCAGCCGGAGCGGGGCCGTCCCCAGCGCCCGGAGCACGAAGTCCAGGGTCTCCCCGACCGCGACCTCGGCCGGCGTCACCTCCTCCCCCGGCGGCCCCATGCCGGCATCGTCGCGCCGGGCGCGGCCGCCGTCAAGCGAGGTGCCCGGCCAGCTCGCCCAGGTCCGACACCACCAGCTCGGGCTCCCCGCCGATCCGCTCCCGGGGCGTTCCGGAGCGGTTCACCCAGGCCACCCGGAGGCCGACGGCGGCGGCCCCGGCCGCGTCCCAGCCGTTGGCGGAGACGAAGAGCAGCCGCCGGGCCTCGACCCGCAGGCGGTCGAGGGCCAGCCGGTAGACGGCCGGCGCCGGCTTGAAGATCCCGACCTCGTGGGCGGTCACCACCTGCTCGAAGCGATCCCGTACCCCGGCCGTCCCCAGCAACGCCTCCAGGGACTCCGGGTGTCCGTTGCTGAGCACCGCCAGCCGTCGGCCCCGCCCCATCCCTTCCAGCGCCGCCCTCGCCTCGGGGTAGAGCGGCAGCCGGAGCTGGTCCTCCATCACCTGCTCGACGGTCACGTCCCGGACCTGGTGTCGGGCCAGGGTGTACTCAACTGCCGCCCGGGTCAGCTCCCGGAAGTCGCGATACCGACCCATCAGGCTGACCAGCCAGCTGTACTGGAGCTGCTTCTCACGCAGGGTGGCCACCGCCTCCACCGGCAGGCCGGGGATGCCGGTCACGTCGAACAGGGTGCCGTAGGCGTCGAAGGCCACGGCCTCGATACCGGTCACGGGGCCGAGGTTACCGCCGGGTGCGCGCGAGCGGCGCGCCGGGACCCGCTCCTCACCAGAAGCGGCGCACGAGCAGCACCACGGCCGCTTCCAGCAGCAGCGTTCCCGTGGCCAGGACCAGGAGGCCGGGGAGGCCAGCCGGCGCCCCCGGCTGCCGGTCGCCGGCGGTCCGGGTGCTGCCCGCCGGCGGGGAGGCGGCAGGCGGGGACGGTGAAGCGAGGGGCGGCGGGCTGGTGGTGGGCGAAGGCGACGGGGAGGAGGAGGGAGTCGGGGTCGGGGTCGGCGTCGGGGGCGGAGGCGACGCCGTGGGAGGGCTGGGAGCCGGGCGCGGTTGGGAGACCGGGGCCACCAGCACCAGGCTGCCGCAGTCGTGGTAGTGGCCACCGGCCGCGCAGACCTGGTGGTCGCCGGCGGCCGCAGCCGGTGGCGGCGCGCTGATCGTGGCCTCGCAGCTCCGGTTGCGAAGCTGGGCCGACACCCCGGTCACCCACGGGACGCCGTCCCAGGTGAAATCGGCCGAGTAGGGACAGGAGGCGAAGACCAGGCCCTGAGCCGAGTAGCGGAAGCTGGCCTCGACCGCCTCACCCGCCTGGACCGAGGGGGGGAGGCTGAGTCCCGAGCCCGCTGCGGCCACACCCGGGGCCGCCCATCCCAGGGCGGCGAGGACGAGCCCGATCCCGACTCGGGTCGCCCGACCGGGGCCGGATGATGTGGGACGCATCTGGAGCCCGGCCGGCGGTTCAGAGGGGTCGAACGCTCAGGATGAGCGGCCAGGGGTCGGCCATCTCGCCCACCGGCACCTCGATCAGCACCGGCTCATCCACCTCCAGGGCCCGGCGCAGGGCCTCGCCCAACTGGTCCGGGTCGCCGGCCCCGAGTGCCCGCAGGCCGAACGACTCCGCCAGCCGCCGCAGGTCGGGGTTGTGGAGCTCGCTGGCGATCACGCGCCCGAACCGCTGGCGCTGGATGCGGCGCACGTTGCCGTAGGCGCCGTCGTTGAAGACCACCACGATCACCGGCAGCCGGTGCTGCACCGCCGTGGCCAGCTCCTGGACGTTGAAGAGGAGGCCGCCGTCCCCGACGATGATCACCACCCGGCGCCCGGGGGCCGCCACCTGGGCGCCCAGGCCCACCGGCAGCTCGAACCCCAGGGTGCCCTGGTAGCCGGAGGTGAGCCAGGTCCGCGGCTCGTACACCGGGAAGCCGATC
>DASRBU010000246.1:0-5952 GCA_035653475.1 Candidatus Dormiibacterota bacterium
CCTGCCCGAGCTGGGGGGCCTGCGCCGCCCGCGTCCCGACTCCCCCAACACCGGCTGGCGCAACCAGAGCTTCCGGGGTTACGCCGACCACATGCAGACCGCGGAGTGGGAGGCGGGCCTGCGTCGTCTGATCGACCTCACCCGCGACCGTGAGGCCGCCGTCATGTGCGCCGAGGCGGTGCCCTGGCGGTGCCATCGCAGCCTGATCGCGGACGCGCTCTGGGTCCGGGGCATCGTGGTCCGCCACCTCCTGGGCCGGGACCGGGAGCGGGCCCACACCCTGACCCCCTTCGCCCGGGTCGAGGGCGAGCGGATCACCTACCCGAGCCCTTCGTAGCGCGGCCAGGTCGAGCTGCGCCTGGGGCGCGCGGGTCGACCCGTGGGACGGGTTCAGCCGCCGGCTGGACCCTGCCCCCCCATGCCGGCCAGGACGCGTGCCCGCAGGGCGGCGCATCGATCCCGCCGCTCGCTCAGGCCGGCCCGCTCCAGGAGGCCCAGCGCTCGCTGGAAGCAGCGGTTCGCCTGGGCCCGCTCGCCGCGCTCGGCGTGGATCTGGCCCAGCTGCTCGTAGGCGGCGGCGGCCACCTCCGGTTGGTCCAGGCGCTCCGCCAGCTCGACCACGTGCTGGCTCAAGGTGCGCGCTTCCTCGGGACGGCCCTGGCGATGGCGCAGCCCGGCCAGGCTGAGCAACAGCCGGACGCGCGGGCGTTCGGCCCCGACCGCCGCCAGGCGGGCGAGGGCGGAGGTGAGCAGCGTCTCGGCCCGCTCCAGCCGGCCCTCCTCGATGAGGAGTTGCGCCAGCTCCTCCTCGGCCCGCGGGAACGCGGTCTGGGCGGGCCGTGGCCGCAGGTCGTCCTCGATGGCGTAGAGGGCGACGGCGCGCTCCGCCAGCTCCACCGCCCGTGCGGTCTCGCCCAGGTTGGCGTGGCAGCGGCTGAGGCCCTGGTAGATGCGCGCCAGCCGGGCCAGGTCGAGCAGGCCCCCGGCCAGGTGCAGCGCCTCCTCGTAACAGCCACGGGCCTGCTCGAAGGCCCCCTGGCCGGCCAGGAAGGTGCCCAGGTGCTCGAGCATGCGCGCCTCGGTGGCGGGCTGGCGGGGCTCCAGGGAGCGGTAGCGGCGCAGGGCCTGCTCGGCCAGCGACACCGCCTCCCCCTTCTCCTCCAGGTGGAGGGTGCTGGCCTGCCAGTCCATGGTCTCCGCCACCATCCAGGGGTCGTCCAGGGCCTCGAACAGCTCGCGGGCCTGACGGAGGTGCTCGAGGGCCTGGTCGACGTGGTCCAGGTGGCGCAGCGCCTGGCCCAGGTAGAAATGAGCGCCGGCCTGGGCGTCGATGGGGGCGGTGTCGTCCCGGAGCACCTCCTCGGCCAGCTCGACGGCCCGCTCGTACCGGTGGCCGAGGCAGAGCTGCTCCAGCTCGGCCACCCGGGGATCGCGACCCCGGGATCGGTTGGGCGAGGAACGAAGGAAGGCCGAGATGGGCATGCCGAGCCGCTCGGCGATGATGCGCAGGCTGCGGACCGATGGTCGCGCCTTGCCGGTCTCGATCAGATGCACCGCTTGCCGCGTCAGGGCCGAGCCGGCGACCTCGGCCAGGCTCAATCCGGCTCCGATCCGTGCCTGCCGCACGGCCTCGTGGTCGATCTCAACGCCCGGAAGGCGCCTGCGCGCCTGCATGACAGGTGATGTGATTCACCGAGTGTAATGCCTGGGCCGAACCCATGGTTCGCCGGCGGGGCGGTTCCCACCGCAGCCCCACGCCGGGGGCCGTGGTCGGCGGTGGCGGCCGGACCTGCGCCGGGAAACCCGTCGGGGGAACGCCGCCGGGGCCGGTGCCCCCATCGGCTCGCCGGACCGTCCTCGCGATCCCGCCACGGCCGGGGCGCGCGTCCGCGGGCCGGGGTGCCCGGGCGGCAGGGGCGCCGCCCCCACCACCCGCCCATCCGCCGCAACCCCCCGCTGGCTCGATAGACTCCGCTTGGATGGGCAAGAAACGCGTGCAGGTGCGCCAGATCCGCCAGATGCGGCAGGTCCGACCCCGGAGCCTTCCCGTTCCCGCCTCCGGCGATCAGCGCCGGCAGCGGGAGCGCTACGTCCGCTCGGGCGGCCTGCTCCAGGGGTACGCCCCCGAGCAGGTTCTGCGAGTGGGCTACGCGACGGGCGCGGTGGCTCTGGGTTGCGCGATCGTGCTGGTCGTGTTCCTCCTGCTCCTGCCCTACGGCTGGCCGGTGCGCGCCGTCGCGGCCGCGGTCTGGCTGGTGCCGATCGCCTTCGGGGCCAGCTTCGTGCTGCCCGGGGTGCGCCTCGCTCTCCAGGACCGCAAGGAGGAACCGAAGGTCGTCCAGGGGACGCTGCTCGGCGCCAGCGAGTACAGCACCCAGATCGGCCTGGGCATGCTGATGGTGAAGACCCGGGGAGGTGTGGAGCAGTACCTGGTGCCCCCTGACCGGCTGAGCAAGGTGCCGGGCAACCAGGTGAACGTGATCCTCACCATGACGCCGCGCCTGCGCCACGTGCGGGGCGTGGGCGTGGTGGGCCAGCGGCTCGTGCCCCGGCCGAGCCAACCGGCGCCGCCCATCCTGCGCCGGCTGCGGCTCCTGCCCATCGCCACCCCCGTAGTCCTGGCCGCGGCCGCGATCCTGGGCGCCGACGTCGTCGCCGCCGTTCCCATCGAGCCGGACCTCCTGCACGCCCCCCTGGCCGCGGCCGCGGCGCTGGCCGGGAGCGGGACCGTCTGGGGCCTGTCCTACCTCTACCAGCGCCGCCTCGTGAACGAAGTCCAGTCCCTCATCCCTGGAGGTCTCCAATGAGACAACCGCCGGAGGTCCCGATCACCGCCGAGGGGCTCGAGGAGGTGAAGCGGGAGCTCGACGAGCTCGTCAACGTCAGGCGCCCGGAGATCGTGGCCAAGATCAAGGCCGCCCGTGAGCATGGTGATCTCTCGGAAAACTTCGAGTACCATGCGGCCCGCAACGAGCAGGCCTTCCTCGAGACCCGGATCCGGGAGTTGGAGGCCATCGTCAAGAACCACGTCCTGATCGAGAACGACGGGCCTTCGGATCGGGTGCGGCTGTTGAGCACCGTCACCTTCCAGGAGGACGGGTCCCCGGAGGAGACCTATCGCATCGTGGGGCCCGCCGAGGCGGACCCGGGCCAGGGGCGGATCAGCTTCGAGTCCGAGCTCGGCAAGGCGCTGCTCGGTCGCCGGGTCGGAGAGGAGGTCGTGGTCCGGACCCCCGCCGGCAGCTCCTACACGGTCCGGGTGGTTCGGATCGAGTAAGGGGGCGCCATGGCCCGATTCCGGCCGCGCGGGAACCGTTCGTCCTCACCCCCGGTCGCGACCGCGCCCGGGCGGGGGCGATAGGCGTGTTCGGCCGGCTCGCGGGGTGGATGGAAGCGACCGGGGCGGACGCCGCGCTGGTCACGCATCCCGTCTCCATCGCCTACCTCACCGGCTTCCGCGCCGAGCCCCACGAGCGCCTGATGGCCCTGGCGGTGCGGCCGGACCGGGCGGTGCTGGTGGTGCCCTGGCTCGAGGAGGAGGCGGCCTGCGCCGCCGTCCGGGGCGCGGAGGTGCGGGCCTGGCGCGACGGGGAGGACCCCTGGGCCGCGGTGGAGGCGGCGCTGGGCCGGCCACGCCGTCTGGGGGTGGAGAAGGCGCACCTCACCCTCGCGTCCTGGGAGCGGCTCCGGGAGTTCCTGGTGGGGGCGGAGCCGGTCGACGTGGGGGCGGAGATCCGCCGCCTGCGCGCGCGCAAGACCCCGGAGGAGATCGCCCGCCTGGAGCGGGCGGCAGGGCTGACCGACGAGGTCGTCGGACGGGTGCTGAGGGAGCTGGAGCCCGGTCGCACGGAGCTCGAGGTGGCGGCCGCGCTCGACCTCGCCGTCGCCGCCGGCGGCGCGACCACCTCCTTCGAGACCCTGGTGCAGTCGGGCGAGAACACGGCTCGACCCCATCAGCCCCCGGGAGGGCGGCGGTTGCGCTCAGGAGACCTGGTGCTGGTGGACGCCGGGGCCGCCTGGGAGGGCTACCGGGCCGACCTCACGCGCACGGTCGTGCTGGGCGAGCCGCCGGATGCACGGCAGCGCGAGCTGCACCGGCTGGTCCTCGAGGCCCACGACGCCGCGGTCGCGGCCGTGCGCGCCGGGGTGACCTCGGGCCAGGTGGACGAGGCCGCGCGCTCCGTGCTGCGGGGTGCCGGCCTGGGTGAGCGCTTCATCCACCGCCTGGGGCACGGGCTGGGGCTGGAGGCGCACGAGGCGCCGAGCCTCGACCCGGGCGGCGGCACGGTCCTGGAGGCGGGGATGGTGGTCACCGTGGAGCCGGGCGTGTACGTCCCGGGCTGGGGCGGGATTCGGATCGAGGACGACGTGGTGGTGGAGCCGAACGGCTGCCGGATGCTGACCCGGACCGGCCGTGCCCTGCGGCCGGCTGAGCTCTAGGTGAGCGCCTCGGCGGGGGCGCCCTCCCCCCCGCGTCACCGCGCCCCCGGGACCTCGCCCCGCTCGCCGGCGGGCCCCCGCGGGGACGACGCCCTCCCCCTGCGCCCCGGGTTGCGCCGGACGCGACAGCGCCAGCAGGTCTGGGAGATGGTGCGCCGGCTCGGCGGCCACTGCACGGCCGACGAGATCAGCGCCGCCCTCCGTGCGGAGCGGCCGGGTGTGGCGCGCAGCACCGTCTACCGGGCCCTGGACGCCCTCTCCGCCTCGGGGGCGCTGCGGGCGGTGCGCCTGGGCGACGGCCCGGTCCACTACGAGGTCGCCCAGACCGACCACCCGCACGCGATCTGTCAGGTGTGCGGGGGGGTGCTCCACATCGAGCACGAGCTGATCGCCGGCCTGGAGCAGCACCTCGAGGAGCTGCACCGCTTCCGCCCCCTGCGGACCGAGGTGGTGGTGGTGGGCATCTGCGATGACTGCGCCAGGGGGGCGAGCCGCCGGTCCGCCCGGCGCCGGCGGACGCTCGAGCACGTGCACTACGGCTGAAGCCGGGGCCGGCCGCTACCGATCCCAGACGTCGGCGTCGTCGCCCCGGGCCAGCGCCCGGGCCGCCGCCCTGGCCCGGGCCATGGCCAGCCGGAACAGGCCGGAGCCCAGGCTGATCCGGCTGACCCCGGCCTCCGCGAGCGCCCGGAGGGGGGGCGAGCCCGGCCGGTAGAGCGCGTTCACGGGACCGATGGCCGCGTACTCGCGCAGCGCCCCCGGGTCGCCGAGCATGATCGGGTACAGGCAGTCGGCGCCGGCCTCCCGGTAGCGGAGGGCCCGCTCCAGGCCCTCGGCCAGGGGGAGGCCGCGCAGGTGCACGTCGACGCGGGCGTTGAGGACGAGGTCGACCCCGGCGGCGCGGGCCGCCGCCTTGATAGCCGCGATCCGCTCGGCCTGGGCGCCGGCGTCGACCAGCCCGCCCCGGCGGTGATCGCTGTCCTCGAGGTTGAGCCCGCAGGCCCCGGCCTCGATCAGTCCGGTGACCAGCTGGTCCGGGCCGAGACCGTAGCCGTCCTCCAGGTCGGCCGTGACCGGCAGGTCGACGGCGGCGGCGATCCGGGCCACGGCCGCCAGGGCCACGGCCGCCGGCATGCGTGAGCCGTCCTCGTAGCCCGAGACGGCGGCGACGGCGGCGCTGGAGGTGGCGACCGCGGACAGCCCGGCCTCACGGACCAGGCGAGCGCTGGCCGGGTCCCAGGCGTTGGCCAGCAGCATCGGTGCGCCCGGGACGTGCATCGCCCGCAGCCGGGCCGCGTCGGCGGCGAGGTCGCGCTTCGGTGGCGGCGCCTCCGGCCGGCTGCTCGAGGGCGGGTGGCGGCCTCCGGCTCTCGGTCCTGGCATCCCGAACGCGATGATCTTCGCACGGCCGGCGCCGTCGCAGGCGTGTCCGCGGGCGCCGGCCGCCCTCAGAGGTCGTCCAGGTTCACCCGGGCCCGGAAGACCCGTTGCGCCGGCCCCACCTGGACCAGC
>DASRBU010000247.1:0-5747 GCA_035653475.1 Candidatus Dormiibacterota bacterium
CGCTTCCGCTTCCCGCTGGCCTCGCTTGACGCCACCGTGGAGCGGGTGCTTCGCCACCAAGGGCCTCGGCCCCTGCTGGTATGTGATCCGGCCGACAACGTCGGGGCCGGTGGGGCCGGTGACTCCACCATCCTGCTCGCCCGGCTCCTCGAACACGACGCCCGGAACGTCGCCTACGCCGCGTTGTGCGATGAGGGGGCAGTGGCACGCTGCATGGAGGCCGGCACCGGAGCCACCCTGGAGCTGGAGCTCGGTGGCAGGCGCGACCCCGTTCACAGTCGCCCGCTGAACGTGACCGGAACGGTACGTCGGATCTCCGACGGCCGCTACCAGAACACGGGCCGCCTGTGGACCGGGCGGCCCGGCAACCTCGGCCGTGCCGTCGCCCTCTCGGTCGGAGGCATCGAGCTGGTGATCTCGGAACGGCCGAACGGCGGTGCCGACCCCGCCGTGCTCACCACCCTCGGCATCGATCCAAGGCAGAAGACCGCGGTGGCCATCAAGTCCCAGGTGTTCGGTCCGAAGTCGTACGGGGATATCGTCGACGACGTGATTGTGGTCGATGGCGAGGGCTGGGCCACGAGCAACTTCAGCCGTCTTCCCTACCGGCGGCTGCGCCGGCCCATCTTCCCTCTCGACCCCGAGGTCGGTTTCGCCTGAGCCAGGTTGCCGGCAAGGATGGAGCTGCGGGCGCAAGCAAGTCGCGCGGCCCAGGTGGGAGCAGGTCCCGGTGGGTACCCTCCACGGCCTTGGAAGTAGGCCGCCCTTCCCGATCCCGCCATCAGATGTAACGTAAGGAAGACTTGTTCGGTCGGCAGTTACAGGTTGGACGCGCTCGACGTGTTCCGGGCCAGCGACATCGCATATGTGCGGGCCTGGGAGGCTAGAGCTGCAGCGCGGGATCGTTCTGGTCGCGTTCGCAAAGGCGTTGTGCCGCAACTTCTCGAGACAACATCTCGAGTTCGGCTGGACTCTACTCACCGACTCCGATCGGTGTCGACGGGAGCGAACCCGCACTGTAGTATTAGCTCTCCCTGGTCACCGTGATCGACCTTTCGATTCCCTGGCCTCGCCGTTCCATCGGACCGCAGCTCGACCCGGCCGCGCACGAGCGCGTCGAGCATCAGGTCAGACAGTCCGTCTAGCCCGCGCAGCGAGAGGCCACACAGCTCGGAGGTCGGACCCCGCTGCCGACCAGGATGCGAAACCGCCAGCTCTTCCCGGGGCAGCCTTGGGTCACAGGCGGCGAGGATCGCCCGCAGTCGCAGGATCTGATAGACGGTCGCCCCCAGGGGAGCCTCGGGGCTCTGAGCCTCAGGATGCGCCCGTCTACCGGGTACCCTCGCCGGCGGCCAAGCGCAGGAAGGTCAGCAGCAGCCGGTGGGCGTCGAGGACCGTGGCCGGCTCGAGGCGGCGGCCGGTCCGCTCCGACTTGCGCTCCACAAGCCGTACCCGATACTTGGGGACGATCGCAACGGCGAGTTGCTCGAACCCCTGCACTTCCGGGGGCTCGTCGCGCAGCCACTCGAAGAAGGGCCGGAGCAGGTAGTCGTAGTGGCTGAGCGTACGGCCAGAGACGAGGTTTCCCCGGCGGTCGAGCCGGAAGTGATCGTAGACCGCCTCGAAGGCCGATTGGCATCGCGACGACTCGCTTCCGCCACCCGCATCGCACCCATCCCCGGCCACCTCCCGGCGCCAGAGCCCGCCTCACGCCATTCGACTCGGCCGGTTCCGGGGAGGTTCCCACGCGGCTCCGCTGCCTCCTCAGGAGTCCGGAATCCCCATCCTGAGTTCGGATCGGCCCCCGAGAGGCGATGGAGCCTACGCCGGGATTCGAACCCGGGACCTCTTCCTTACCAAGGAAGTGCTCTGCCGCCTGAGCTACGTAGGCCCGTCCGGGACCCGATTCTACTGGTTCGGTGGCCTCGCCACCGCGGCCCGGCACCGGCCGCGGGCGGTGGCGAGGAGCACCGAGGGGTGGCGGAGGCGCTCGCCGACCGGGGCTCGTCGACCGTCGCTCGTGCGGGGCGGCACGACCTCGCCCGGTGGAAGGGATGGAGCGGTGTCGATCCGTCGTCCGCCGCCCTCGGCCGGGACCGAAGAGGCGCCTCTCGCCGGCAGGGGTGCCGGGGCCTGGACGTCCCGTGTCGGCGCCGCCCCCGGCCGGCTGCCCTGCCCTGTGCGACCTGGCCGGTCGGGGGATGTCCAGGAGCGTCGACGCTCCCCGGCGCCCAGGCCCCGGCGCCGGTCGTCGGCGCGGGCGGTTCGGTCGACCCACGCCTCCCGAGGCTCGGGCCGCCCGGGGCTCCCTCCGGGGCCGCGGTCGATCGTCCCGTGGGTCGTCGCCCTCCCGGGCGCGCCCGTGGCCCGCCGCCCCGTGCCCGCCCCGGCCGCTCGGCCGGGGGAGATCGGGCCGGCCCGGGTGCGTCGGTTCCACGGCCCCAGCATCCGAACTGGGATTTGACCGGGCCGAAGACGGGCTCCTGTGATGGGGTGAGCGGCAGCGGCACGGGATGAGATCCGGAGGTGACCCCGATGGCTCGATGTGAGGTCTGTGGCAACGACTACGACAAGACCTTCGAGGTGGTGGCGGCCGGTGCCCGGCACGTGTTCGACTCCTTCGAGTGCGCGATCCACCGGATGGCGCCGGTCTGCGAGCACTGCGGCTGCCGGGTGATCGGGCACGGTGTCGAGGTGGGCGGACGGTTCTTCTGCTGCGCCCACTGCGCCCGGGAGGCGACCGGCGCCGTCGAGATCCGGGATCGGGCCGAGGCCCGGGTCTGATCGCCTTCGAGGGACCCAGGGCCGGCCGCCCCGGCCTCCTCACCCGGCGACCGGGCACCACGCGCCCTGGCGCCGGGCGGCGCCGACGGTATGGCCGTGGGCGGCTCACGTGCCCTACCTCGGCTGAGCCGCGGGCTCGGTGCGGGACGCGGCCGCGCGCCGACGGGTCGGCCGCGACCCGTGGCCGGTCGCCGGCGGCGCACGTCCGCTGGCCGTGGGGCCAGGACCGCCAGAGGAGCGAAGCCCCCGAAGCCGGCCGGGCAAACGCCGGTGGCTCCTCACCCGGCCTCCGCCCTGACGCCGGGCTCGCCCGGGGCGCCGCGGAGGCGTCCGAGCCCCCTCCCCTCGTCCCTCCTCGGCCGGCGTGGCCGACCCCGCCTCCGGCGCCGGGGCGCCCTTCCCGTCATCGGCCCTCGGCCCCTCGGCGGCGTCGCCTGCCGGCGCGTCCGCACCCACCGGCGGTCGCCGATGCCGGGGTCGGCGACGCCACAGGCCCGGCCGCGGGCGCGATCGGGGCTCAGCGACGCGGCGTCACCAGCAGCGGCTGGGTCACGCTGCCCAGCTCACCCCGCCGGTCGGCCAGCACGGCCAGGGTGGAGCCGATGCCGGCGCCGGTCAGCCTGGTGCGCGCCCGCAGGTTGACCCACGCGTCCTCGGGGTGACGGTGGAGGGTGACCGTGACCGACGGGGGCACGAAGAGGTACTCCTCCGGGCGGAGCAGGGCGGCGACGCCGTTGGCGGAGTCGGCGACGATCAGGACCGCGTCCAGGCCGGAGGACGCTTCGCCGGCTACCAGGGGGATGCGCGGCCGGGCCCAGACGTCGGCCGGGCCGGGCCGATCGTAGGCGCCGCTGACCCAGCGCCACTCGATGGCCTCCCCGTAGCCCCATCTGACCAGTCCCCCGAAGAACCGCTGTGGTTGCGGGGGCGGGATCGACCCTTTCGAGATCGGCGTTGCCGCTTCGGGCAGCTCGCCCGGCCGGGCCACCATCTCCCAGGCCCGGGCCAGGGCCACGGTGCGGCCCTGGGCCTGGGCCTCGGCCTCGAGCAGGCGGACGCGCCGCCCGGGCCGGACCATCCCGGCGGCGATGCGGAGCTCGGAGCGGGGGATGACGCCGAGGAACTCGACCGTGATGCGGACCAGGACGAAACCGGGCTCGGGATCCAGGCGACGCATGGCGCGGGCGAGGAGCGCGCTGACCGGGCCACCGTGCTGGGTGTCGGTGTCCCACGGGCTCTCGGTGGCACGGGTGGGGTGGAAGACGCCGTCGCCGGCGGGCAGGTAGAAGGCCTCCGGGAGCGGCCCGGGGTGGTCAGGGCCGTCGGTCGGGGTCACCGCCGTCGCCCGCTGCGCCGGGGCAGGTCATCCGGAACCGGCTCTGGTGCCGGGGCCGCGCCCGGCACCGTGCCGGCTCGGCCTCGACCGGCGCCCCGGTCGCCGGTGGGGGAAGGACGTCGTCGCCGGCTCGCCGGCGTGGAGCCGCAGCACGAACCCGGTCGGCCGCGGAGGCGAGTCGGGCCGTGGAGAGCGCCGCTCGCCGGGCCGAGCAGGGGTCGTGACCCTCGGGCGGCTCGCTCCGGCCGCCCGCCATCGCTCCCCGGCCGATACCCGGGGTGAACGTCGCCCCGGCCGGCCAGGGCGGGGACACGGTGGCCGGTGGCAACCGGTGCCCCGGACCGCTCACCAGGCCGGACCCGCTCCCGGTGGGCGATCCTCGGCCGGCTCGCCGACGCCCGCCGATCGCCGGCGGTCGGCGTCCGCCGAGCCCGCCTGGGGTCGAGGCTCCACGTCGGCCGCTTCCAGAGGCTGGTCACACCGCTCGCAGCGCAGGCCGACCGAGACCTCGTGCCCGCAGCGGCGATGCACCAGCCGGGGGCTTCGGTCCTCGCCCGTCGTCCACTCCTGGCCCCAGGCGCGCAGGGCGGCGATCACCGGACCCAGCGACCGGCCCCTGGGGGTGAGGACGTACTCGTACCGCTCCGGGCGGACCTGGTAGCGGCGCCGCTCCATGATCCCCTGATCGACCAGCCGCTTCAGCCGGGCCGAGAGGACGTTGTCGGCGATGCCGGTCCGCTTGAAGTCCTCGAAGCGGCGCGCGCCGAGCAGCCCGTCGCGGACGATGAGCAGGGTCCACCACTCGCCCACCAGCTCCAGCGTGCGGGCGATCGGGCAGGGAAGCTCGGCCAGGTTCTTGTGCCGCACGCCTCGATTGTAACTTGCGCCAAGCAAGCCACTCTCCCGACGCGAATCGAGGAGGGCCGGCGATGATCCCCGGCGCGCTCGTGGCCGTCGCCGGCGTGACGGTGGCGGGTGGTCTCGCCGGCGCCGTGCTGGTGCCGGCGGCCCTGGCCACGGCCGGGGCGGACCACCGGCTGGCGGGCCGGGTCGCGCTGGCCGTGGGCGTGGCGCTCGTCGTCTGGGGCGGGCTGGTGGCGGCGGTGGCGGCGACGGCGGTCACCGGTGGGGGAGGGCAGGACGCCTTCCGTTTCCCGATCGGGCTGGCCGTGGCCCTGGGGGCGCTGCTGGTGGGCGGCGCCTCCCTCCGGCTGGCGGCCCCGCTCCGCCGCCTGACCCTGGCCGCCGACCTCCAGCCGACGCTGATCGCCGTGCAGTCGTACCGGGTGGTGGGCGGAGTGTTCCTGGCCGCCTACGGGCTGGGCCAGCTCCCGGCGGTGTTCGCGGTCCCGGCCGGCGTGGGCGACCTCCTGATCGGCGCCACCGCGCTCTGGGTGGCGGCCTCGCTGCGCGCCGGCCGTCGCCGGGCCGCGGTCCGGTGGAACCTGCTGGGCATGCTCGATCTGGTGGTGGTGCTGGGGATCGGCGTGCTGAGCGCGCCGGGCCTGCTCCACCTGCTGCCCACCGTGCCCAGCACCGCGGCCCTGCTCCAGGCGCCCCTGCTCGTCATCCCCGTCTTCCTGGCGCCGCTGTCGCTCCTCCTGCACGCCGCCTCGCTGCGCGCGAT
>DASRBU010000248.1:0-8387 GCA_035653475.1 Candidatus Dormiibacterota bacterium
CCCGGACGCCTATCCGGAGCACGCCACCACCCTCGACTACGTCGTCGCCGCCGCCGCCGGCTGACTGACCGGCACCCTCGCCGGCGCGCTGGAGGCGCGCGGGATCGACGCCGGCGACGGCCGTCTGGTGGCCGAGGCCGAGGGGGAGGTGGTCCTGGAGGACCGGGTCCTGGTGATCAAGCGCATCCGGGTTCGGTACCGGCTGTCGGGCTGCCCCGAGGACAAACGGGAGGCGGCGGAGCGCGCCCATGCCTTCCACGCCCGCCGCTGCCCGGTGGCGCGGAGCATCGGCGGCTCGATCGGGATCACGACCGAGCTGACCTACGCCTGACCGCCCCGGAGGCACAACCGGGCGGTCACCGGTGTCGCCCCGTCATCCGGACGCGGACCGCGTCATCCGGGCAGCGTGCGTAGGCGGTTCCGGTGACCCCACGGCTCCGTCTCCGATTGCTGGCCGGAGCGGCAACCGGCATCGGGCTGGTCGCCGTCGCCGCGCCCGGGGGCGTCCGGCGCCGGATCGGGGTGCCGCCCGAGCCGGCCGCCGAGTGGGCGCTGCGGACCTTCGGGGTCCGCGAGCTGGGCCTGGCGGCCCTGCTCTGGCGCGCCACGGCCTCCTCCGACGCCGCCTCCGCGATGGCGCTGCGCCGGGTCGTGACCGCGATCCAGGTCGCGGACGCGGCCTTGGCCGGCTGGCAGGCGCTTGGCGGCCGGGGAGCTGGCAGCTCTGGGCGCCGGTGGCGGTGGGCGCGCTGGCGACGATCGCGATCAGCGGCTGGCCGGGCCGGGGACGTCGTCGTCCGCCGCCCGCGTCGTGATCGGCGACCGGAGGCGGCGGGCTCCGGCGGGCGCGGGAGCGTGGCGCCGGCATCGCACCACCCCACGCCCTCCACGCCCGCTCGGCACGGTCCGGGGCTGTGCCGGGAGGCCGTCGAGGAGCCCTGGACACGCCGGCCACCCGGGCCCTACGGGCTCGGGGCGAGGCGCCAGCTCCTGACCATCTGTGGAATCGAGAGGACGATGTACAGCGCCCCGCCGATCAAGGGCAGGGAATGCCAGAGCGTGTCCTTCACGACCAACCCCAGCCAGACGTTGAGGCCGACGGTGACGACGAAGGCGACGATGGCCCGCCAGTTCACCATGGGCAGTCCCTCGAACCCCTCCCGGTAGCGCATGCGTCGGACGACGAAGTAATCGGCCATCATGATCGCCGGCACCGCCGGCAGCGCGTACCCGATGTACCCGATGAAGGTCAGGAAGCTGGCGATGATGCCGTGGCTGACCCCGTAGTAGCCGACGGCGATGCCCAGGATCCCGACCACGGCGCTGGTCGCGAGCCGCCCCACCCCGAGGGCGTTGCTGACGGCCAGGCTGGCGGCGTAGAGCTCGTTCATCTCCACGGTGATGCTCTGCACCAAAAAGGCGACCAGGGCCAGCCAGGAGACGCCGATGAGGGTGAAGGCCTTGCCGAGGTCGGAGGCGCCGAGGCCCAGCCCCAGGAGCAGCCCCAGCAGGTTGAAGCCGAAGTTGCCGACGACGAACTCGGCCAGCGTGGTCCCGACCACGGTCCCGGCGCCTCGCCCGAAGCGCAGCAGGTCGGGGGTGACGGTGGCCCCGCCCAGCCACTTGGCCACGCCCAGGCCGATGACGGTGGCCAGGGCCATCTTGCCGGCCAGCCTGGGATGGGCGCCGACGATCCCGCCGATCCCGCCGGCGTGGGCGACGGCGACCACGTCGGCGACCAGGACCAGGAGGATCATGACCGGGACGCCGACCCGGCCCACCCATCTCAGGCCCCGGGTGAAGCCGAGCCCGGCGATGGCCAGGAAGACCGCGCCCAAAAGGACGCTGTACAGCAGCTCCGTGGTCGGGTTGAGACCGGGGAAGACGTCCACCGTGATGCCGAGGATGTAGCCGTAGAAGCCGGCGATGACCAGGGCGATCACCAGCGAGGGCAGGCGGCTGCCCTCGCGCCCGAAGGCAAAGCGCGACGAGAGCGCGAATGAGGTCCGCTCACGCAGGCCGATGAAGCCCATGAGGATGGAGACCGCGGCGATGATCACCGAGTAGGTGAGGGCCACGGCCACCGCCTGCCAGAAGCCGAAATAGAGCCCGATGGTGTAACCGAAGAGCAGGTCCGAGGCCGAGACGGTGAACCCCATCCGGACCAGGGCGATGTCCCAGCCGGGCTGGGTCTCGGTCTCCGGAACCCGTTGCAACGAGTAGTCGTCGACTGCCTCGGCGAACGAGGTCCGGGCATCTCTGGCGGTTGGCGCCGAACCCATGGTGTGTCCTCCCTCCTTTCTTCATCTCTTCATCCCTTCTCGCCTTCTCTGCCCTCGGCTCCCGGGCTCCCGGGGCCACGCCCTCCGCGAGCCCGCTCGCGCTCGGTCGTGGCCAGGGGCTCGGCTCAAGTGACCACGGCCAGCCGACGCGAGCTTCGCGTCAGCAGCCGGCAGCCGGTCTCGGTGATGAGCACGGTGTCCTCCACCTGCACGCCCCCGAAGCCCAGCTCGTAGTAGGGCGTCTCGATCTCGAGCACCATGCCCGGCTCGAGGACGGTCTCCGTGGTCGGGCCGAGCAGGGGAGGGTCGTAGGTGTCCAGGCCCACGCCGTGCCCCACGTGATGACGGCGATAGCCGCCGATCCCGGCCTCACGCGTGGCCCGCACCGCCGCCTCGAAGACCTCCCGGGCCGTGATCCCGGGACCGAGCACCTCCAGCATCCGCTCCTCGCCGAGCAGGATCGCCTCGTAGCGCTCACGAAGCCGGCGAGACGGCTCGCCGAACACGGCCGTTCGGGCGATGTCCGAGCAGTACATCTCGGTCCGGCAGCCGACGTCGAACCGGATCAGGTCTCCTCTCCCCAGCCGGCGCCACCGGCTGGGGAGCGCGTTGGGCAGCGCACCGCGCTCGCCGAACGCGATCACGGTGAAGCACGGCTGACCTCCCTGCTCCACGGTGCGGCCATCGAAGAGCCTGGCCAGGCCCTCCTCGCTCATCCCCTCCCGCAGGGAGCGGAGGGCGGTCAAGTACGACTCCTCGACGGTGAGCGCAGCCGCGGTCAGCCGCCGCACCTCCTCCGGCGTCTTGACCATCCGGATTCGGTCGAGCAGGCTCGCGCCGTCCACCACCCGGCGGCCGAAGCGCTGGAGCACGGCCTCGCGGGCGGCGGCGGCGATCCCACGCTCGTCGAGCGCGATCCTGGCCCTCGAGGGCAGCCGCGCCAGCTCGTCCAGGAGGGCCTCGAGCGCGCTCTCCGCCGGGTCCTGGAGCGCGATCGCGCGATAGCGCTCCTGCTCCGGATCGAGTTCCGCCCCCTCGTCCTCGATCTCCACGAAGAAGCGCCCGTAGGGTCGGAGTCGGGCCAGGGGTGCCGGGAGCTGCGCGTGCACGTCCAGGTCGCTCATCGGGGCGATCAGCACCGGCTGGTCGAGCGCGTCGGCCCGGCTCACCGCGTACACCTGGGTGGCGGGCATCAGCCGCTGACCGAATCCCACGTAACCGGTGGTGTAGAAGACGTTCTGGTGGGTGGTGGCGACCACGACGTCGACCCCGGCCTCGGACAGCACCGCCTCGGCCCGCCCGCGATTCAGGACCGCGCTCACCGCACGCCCGCCTCCCGGTCGGGGAAGAGGGGTAGGACCTGGCGCGCGAACTCGCGAACCTGCCGCATCATCTCCTCGACCGAGTCGCCCACGAAGTAGAGCCCGCAGAGGTGGCTCACGCCGGCCGCCCGCAGGGCCTCGACCTTGGCGGCGATCCGGTCCGGCGTCCCCACCAGGTTGAGCGCCACGTAGCTGTCCACGTCGACGCCCTTCAGGGTCGATCGCTGCAACGACACCAGGTGGTGGTACAGCTGCGAGCGCTCGAACCGCTCCCGGGCGACGGCCTCGGTGGGGCCGAGGCTGACCACCAGCTGAAGGGCGATGGCGATCTCCGCCGGGTCACGACCCGCCTCCCGGGCCCAGCGCTCGAGCTTCTGCCGGCCGGCCCGTACCTGCTCCGGCCCGATCCCCGCCGGCAGCCACCCCTGGCCCAGCACGGCCG
Organism: Candidatus Dormiibacterota bacterium; assembly: GCA_035653475.1. Taxonomy (GTDB): domain Bacteria; phylum Chloroflexota; class Dormibacteria; order Dormibacterales; family Dormibacteraceae; genus CADDZO01. The sequence goes on from DASRBU010000248.1 coordinate 4,047, forward strand.
CGCGCCGGATCGAGCCCTCGGCGTTGCCGGCCGAGTAGACGGGTAGCGGTCGCTGCACCGGCTTGGGGTACATCTCCACGTCCCGGAACCGGTAGTGACGACCCTCGAAGGACGATCGTCGCTCTTCGAACAGCGCTCGCAGGGCCAGGACGTTCTCCTCGACCATCTCCGCTCGAGGCGCACCGGCGGAGTCGGGGTAGCAGGCCTCGAACTCCTCCCGGTAGGCGCCGATACCGACGCCGACGATGACCCGCCCTCCACTGAGCCGATCGAGCGTGGCCAGCTGCTTGGCCAGGACGATCGGATGTCGCATGGGCAGGACCAGCACCCCGGTCACGAAACGCAGCACGGAGGTCCGCACCGCACAGGCGGCATAGGTGATCAGAGGGTCGAAGAAGTCGGGCGGGTCGGGCCACGACTCGCGGACGTACCGCTGGGTGCTGAAGTGGTCGTTGCCGGCCACCTCGTAGTAGCCGAGCTGCTCGCACTCCACCGCCACCTCGACCAGCTGGCGGGCGGTGACGAAGGGGACCGGGTACATCATCCCCGCCGTGCAGGTGGGCAGGCCGACCCCGAACCTCATGCCATCCCTCCCCGGCCGGGGACCGGCCCCAGCCCCGCCCAGATCTCGGCCACCCGCTCCACCACCCGTTCCACCCCCATCGCCGGCGAGCCGACCGGATGGACGATCAGCTCGTCGACCAGCGGCACCAGCCCGCGCAGCCGCTCGCCGACCTCGTCCTCGCCACCGGCCACGGCGAAGTGATCGATCATCTCGCCGGGCAGCAGGCGGCCGGCCCGGGCGATGTCGCGGTAGTCGCGGCGCGCCACCAGCCGGCGAAGCTCCGGCGGAAGCTCGACCCGCAGCGGCTCCAGGTAGCTCCAGTCGGGATAGCTCACCCAGACCGGCAGGGCCACGAAGTAGCGCACCGCGTCCCGAGCCTCCTGCCGGCTCCGCCCGATGCAGACGTCGACGCGGGCGACCATCCTGGGGGCGTCCCGACCGGCCCTCGCGGCCGCACCGTGGACCAGCTCCGAGACCTGCTCCACCGCCCGCACCGAGGCGAAGGGGGCCGCGATCACGCCGTCGGCCACCCGGGCCGCGGCCGTCAGCATCCGGGGGCCGCGGGCGGCGACGTAGATCGGGAGCGGGGTCGATGGGAACTCGAGAGCGCCGCCCCGGAAGGACAGGACCTCGCCCTCGTACTCGACCCTCTCCCCGGCCAGCAGGCCCCTGATGATGTGAACCGCCTCCGGCAGGGCACGCGCCGGCCGCCGCCGCTCGACGCCCAGGGCCGGGAAGCCGGGGCCCCCGGCCCCCAGCCCCACCCTGACCCGACCGGGCGCCAGCTCGGCCAGGGTGGCCGCGGCCATCGCCACCAGCGCCGGGTGCCGGGCGTAGGGCTCGGTGACACCAGTGCCCAGCCGGACCCGCCGCGTCTCCCGGGCCAGCGCCGCGAGCACGACCCAGGGATCGCGGTAGAACTTCTCGTCCGCGACCCAGAGCGCGTCGTAGCCGAGCCGCTCGGCCCGGCAGCCCAGCTCGACCAGCTCCGGCAGCGGCCGATCGGGCAGGATCAGGAGCCCAAGCTCAGGCCGCATACCCGTAGCGCTCCTCGAGCACCCGGGCCAGGCCGCCGAGCGACGGCTCGGCGAGCGGGATCTCGTCGTCGGGGTCGGTCACCTCCAGGTCCTTGAGCCCGCTCGAGGTGATCACCATCACCACCCGGTCCTCCGGACGCAGCGCGCCCGAGGCGGCCAGGGCGCGGGCCGCGGCCAGGGGGACGGCGGCGCTGAGCTCGACCAGCAGCCCCTCGCGCTCGCGCAGCGCCCGCTGGGCCTGGAGCGCCTCGGCGTCTCCGACCCTGACCGCGGTCCCCCCGGACTCCCGGACCGCGCGCAGCGCCTGGTAGGTGCCGCGCGGCGTGGCGATCGAGTGGGCACGGGAGCCGGACGCCTCCACCGTCACCGGGCCGTCGGTCCCGCGCGACAGGGCCCGGGTGAGGGAGGGATACGCCTCCACCGCCACCAGCCTGGGCAAGCGGTCGACCACGCCGGCTGCGACCAGGTCCCGAAAGCCCCGGTAGATGCCGTAGAGGGCGTCGCCGTAGGCGACCGGGACCAGGACGGCGTCAGGGACCCGCCAGCCCAGGTCCTGAGCGATCTCGTAGGCGATGGTCTTGCAGCCCTCCACACCCGCCGGGTGGCCGCCGACCGGTGGATCGATCGCGTTCGACATCGGCAGCCATCCCCAGGCCTGGGCCAGGGCCCGGTTGAGCGTCCAGCGATCGGGGGCCGTGGGAAGGGCCACCACCATGGCCCCGAACGAGCGCATGAAGCGCTGCATGGTGCCCGGGAAGGCCCGCGTGGTCAGGACCAGGCAGGGCAGACCCGCCCGGGCTGCGTACGCGGCCGCCGCCGCCCCGGCGTTGCCGGACGAGGAGACCGCGATCCCGGCCCGACCGTTGGCCCGCGCCCAGGCAACGGCCACCGAGGCCAGCCGATCCTTGAACGACCAGGTCGGGTTCTGGGCCTCGTTCTTGGCCATGAGCCCGGGTAGCCCGATCTCGTCGCCGAGGCGACGGCACTCCAGCAGGGGTGTCCCTCCCTCTCCGAGGCCGACCCAGCCCCGCCCGTCCACGGGCAGGGCCTCGACGTACCGCCAGAGCCCGGGTCGGCGTCCTTCCCAGTCGGCCTTCGGGCAAGGAGGCGGGGCGGCGTAGTCCATCTCCAGGTTGGCCGGCACCTCGGTCTCGCACGCGGGGCACCCGAAGTAGTCCCGGTCGGCGGGGTAGCGCGCCCCACAGCGCACGCACCGATAGCCCGACACCGGCATGGCCGTGCTCCTCACCGCGCGCCTCCCGCGCTCCCCGGCGGTCGAGGACGACGGCCCACCGTCCGACCCGCTCCGAGCGTCACCCCGGGGGCGGGCGAGGTCTCCCGCTCCTCGCTCACGGCCGGCCACGGTCCAACCGGCCCGCCTCGGCAGTCACCCGTCCCCGCCTCCCCGCCGGCTCCGATCCGCATCACGGCCACCTCATCTGGCCGTGATCCTATGGGAGAATCTCAACGGTCCGATGGGTGACCTCGCCCAAGTTCGGGCGCCGGTGCTGTGAGGTCGTCACAATCCTGGGCCGGGTCGGCGCTCAGCGAGCGGCAGATCGCGGCCTTCACCCGCCGCCTGCACCAGACCGTGCGGCGGGAGGTGCCCGCCTACGCGGCGATCGACGATCCCGACGTGGATGACGACGTCCGCGAGGTCAACCGGCAGAACGTCGTCCTTTTCTTCCGCTGCATGGCGGAGCGCCGGCGGCCGACCGCCGGCGAGCTGGCCCTGCTGGAGCGGTCGGCGCGGCGCCGTCTCCAGCAGGCGATCCCGCTGGAGGCCATCTTCCACTCCTATCGGGTGGGGGTGCGGGTGCTGTGGGAGTGCCTGCTCGAGGTGGCCCCGGGGCAGGACCACGGTCGGCTGGCCATCCTCGCCCTCGAGTACGCGGACCGCGTCAGCACCGCGGCCGCCCGTGCCTACCTGGACGAACGACAGCACCTGGCCCAGTCCAGGCACGACGCCGCCCGCCTGCTGATCACGCGGATCATCCGAGAGGAGGTCGACGAAGACGCCGCCCGCGCCGAGGGACGCTCGCTCGGCTTCGACCTCTCCCGCCCGCACGTCGTGCTGGTGGTGGGCAACGCCCGCGGCGAGCTGGGGCCGACCGCGGCCTCCGACCTGCGCCTGGGCATCCTCCGCTCCCGCCTGCAGGGCGCGCAGGCCGGCGCCCTGGCCGTCCTGCTCAGCAGCGGCCTGGTGGTCGTGGTGCCGGCCGCCGAGTCGAACCCGGTGGAGGAGCTGCTGCAGCGTTGGCTCCGCTCCGACCAGGCCCCGGAGCTGACGGCCGGGGCCGGCACCCCCGGCTCGGGGGTGGCCGGGCTGGCGGCCAGCTACCGGGAGGCGGTTCGGGCACGCGCCCTGGGCGCCATCCTCCATCCCGGGCGCGCACTGCACCGCTACCACGAGCTGGCGCTCTTCGACCTCTTCCGCCAGGGCGAGGCCATGGACGCCTTCGTGCGAGCGGCGCTCGGCCCGCTGCTGGAGGTGGAGGCGAGGCGCCGGCAGCTCCTGGTGGACACGCTCGCCGCGCTCTTCGCGAACGGGCTGAACCGCAAACGGACGGCCTTCCAGCTGGGCGTCCACCAGAACACGCTCTCCAATCGGATCCGCCGCCTCGAGCGCCTGCTGGGCGGCTCGCTGCTCTCGGGCGAGTTCTGCTTCCGCATCCAGCTGGCGCTCCGGCTGCTCCCCCTCACCTCGTTCCGGCCGCTGGTGCGGCCGCCGGGCTCCGG
>DASRBU010000249.1:0-3749 GCA_035653475.1 Candidatus Dormiibacterota bacterium
GGTGAGCCCGATCCAGAGCTGCTCGATCAGCGAGATCAGGGTGGGCATCCGGCTGGCCTCGTGGACCAGCCGGTGGATGCGGGCGTTGAGCTCCACCGCCAGGCCCGCGTCGCCCTCCACCAGGGCACGGTTCATGGCCTCCTGGACGGCCCGCAGGCTCGTGAGCTGGCGGTCGGTGATCGCCGCGGCGGCGAAACGGGCGGCGGTCGACTCGAGCAACGCCCGCAGCGTGTAGTTCTCCCTGACCTCGTCCAGGGTGAAGCGGCGCACGGCCACGCTGCGGTCGGGCTGCTTCACCAGCAGGCCCTCCATGACCAGCCGCTGCAGGGCCTCCCGCACCGGCTGGCGGCTCACGCCCAGCCCGGCCGCCAGCTCCTCCTGGCGCAGGCAGGTGCCGGGAGGCAGCGCTCCCTCCAGGATGCGCCGGCGGACGACGTCGGCCACGAGCTGGGCGGCCGACTGGCCCAGGGCGGCGCCCGCCGGGAGCAGGGCCTCGCCGGCTCGCTCACCGGGCGTGAGCGCGGCTCCCGGATTTATGCGTCCTTGCATGATTGGATCCAAGAATCCGATATTCTCCGGAGCGTTGTCAACGACGTCCCGACGGCAAGGGCGGCCGCCCTCGCCGGTCGGGGTCCGGCCCGGGCCGGACCCCGGTCACGGTCCAAGCCGGGGCCGCCCACGAACGAGGAGGTGAGCCGAGATGCAGGGCGTGCGCCGAGTCGTCGTCACCACGCTGGTGGAGAACTCCGTGGACATGCTCCTCGCCGACGAGCCCAACGTGACCCGGGCCGGCCTGGCCCACCACTTCGACCCCAAGCGGCAGAACCCCATCGCCGAGAACGGGCTGGCCCTGCACGTGCTCCTGGAGTGGGACCGCTACCGCTACCAGATCCTGTTCGACACCGGCATGTCGGGCCTGGCCTTGCTGCACAACGCCGCCGCCATGGGCATCGACCTGCAGCAGCTCGACCACCTCGTCATCAGCCACGGCCATCCCGACCACTACGGGGGCCTGCTCGCCCTGCTCGAGAGCCGGAGCGCCCCGCTCCCCGTCTCCATGCACGACGAGGCCTTCACCCCGCGCTACCTGCGCCTGGCCTCGGGCCAGCTCGCGCCCTACTACAACCACGGCCTCACCCGGGGGGAGATCGAGGCCCGAGGCGGCCGCGTGGTCGGTCACGACGACGCGCTCGAGGTCGGACCCGGCGCCCTGGCCACCGGCCGCATCCCGCGGCTGGTGGGGTTCGAGGCCCCACCCCGGGACATCTCCGCCCCCAACGCGCTCATCCAGGTCAGCGGCGGACGGATGTGCCCGGACGCGGTGCCCGACGACCAGGCCCTGGTGATCCAGGTCGGCGACGGGATCGTCGTGCTCACCGGCTGCAGTCACGCAGGCGTGATCAACACGGTTCGGAGGGCGGTGGAGCTGACCGGTCGACAGCACGTGCTCGGGCTCTTCGGCGGGTTCCATCTCGGCTTCCCGGGCACGCCCGAGTCGAAGACCGACGCCACCATCGAGGAGCTGCGCCAGCTGGACGTGGGCATGCTCTGCCCCATGCACTGCACCGGCATGGTCGCGGCCATGCGCATCCGGGCGGCCTTCCCCGACCGTTTCCTGCTCAACTGCACCGGCACCAGCGTGGTGATCGAGGCCTGAGGTGGCCGAGATCTCCCCTGCCCGCGCAGACGGTCTGCCCCTCCGCGGCACGCGGGTGGTGGCGCTCGAACAGTCGGTGGCCGGGCCGCTGTGCAGCCGCATCCTCGCCGACCTCGGCGCCGACGTGGTCAAGGTGGAAGCCCCGGCAGGCGACTTCGCCCGGCGCTGGGACGCCCACGTGCACGGCTTCAGCTCCTACTTCGCCTGGCTCTCCCGCCGGAAGCGGAGCCTGCGGCTCGATCTGCGCGACGCCGTCGACCGGGGGCTCCTGGAGCGGCTGCTGCGCTCCGCCGACGTGCTGGTGACCAACATGTCCGCGGCGGCGGCGGAGCGGCTGGGGCTCACCGAGCCCGAGCTGCGCCGACGGTTCCCCCGGCTGATCGCCTGCCACATCACCGGCTACGGCACCCGTGGCCGCTACCGGGATCGAAAGGCCTACGACATGTTGCTCCAGGCCGAGACCGGGCTGCTGGACCTGACCGGCGACGAGGCGGGGCCGGCCCGGATCGGGGTCTCGATCTGTGACATCGGCACCGGCCTGTACGCCGTCAGCCTCGTCCTGGCCGCCCTGATCGAGCGGGCGAGGAGCGGCCGGGGCCGGTTCATCGACCTGTCCATGTTCCAGGCCATGACCGAGTTCGCGGGCCCCAACCTGACCGCGTTCGCCAACTCAGGGGTCCGGTACGAGCGCCGGCGGTTGCGGCACCACAACATCGTCCCCTACGGGGTGTACGCCTGCGCCGACCGTCACCTGGTGATCGCGGTCGAGCACGACCAGGAGTGGGAGCGTTTCTGCCGCGAGGTGATCGCGCGGCCGGACCTGCTCGTCCCGCGCTTCGCCACCAACCAGCTCAGGGTCGCCCACCGGGACGAGGTCGACGGCGAGGTGGAGCGGACGCTGCGGGCCCGGGACCGGGCCCACTGGGTGCAGCGCCTGGAGCGGATCGGCCTGGCCTACGCCTGCATCAACCAGATCGACGAGGTGTGGGACCATCCGGTGGCGATCGACCTCCACCTCCACCAGCGGGTGACGCTGCCCGATGGGGAGGAGGCGCTGGTGATGGGCTCGCCGGCCGAGACCGCCTTCCCGAGCCCGGATCGGCCGCGCCTGCCGGCGCTCGACCAGCATCGCGAGGAGGTGCTCGAGGAGCTGGCGGAGGGGGGGTGAAAGAACGGTCGATGAGCCTCGCTCCGGGGAGAGACCGGGAGGTCGCCCGGCCGCCGAGGAGGCCGGATGGCGTCGAAACGCCCGGACGGGCGCCCTCAGCTCCGCGCCGGACGACGATCGGCCTTCCGCCGGGTCCATCGAGGTGTCGACGCCGAGCGGAGACCGACGCCCGGCGGGCGTGGCCGCCGGGGCGGAACGCAAGCCCACCCCGGCCCGCCTCCCGGTGCGGGCCGGGCCGCGACCGCCTGCGGTCGTTCCGGCGGCCGGCCGGGGTCAGGCCGGGTTGGCGCCGCCCACCCCGGCCGCGGCCGCGGCCACGGCTCGCTCCAGCTCCTCGTAGGACCGGGTGAAGGCGCCGACCCCCTCCTCCTCGAGCTCGCTCGTCACCCGGTCCAGGTCGATGCCCAGCTCGCCCAGCTCCCGCAGCTGGCGACGGGCCTCGGGCAGGTGGTGGTCGAGGGTGCGTCGCACCTCGCCGTGGTCGATGAAGGCCTCCAGCGTCGGTTCGGGCATGGTGTCGATGGTGCCCGGGCCGATCAGGTCGTCGACGTACATGGTGTCCGGGTAGCGGGGGTCCTTGACCGAGGTGCTGGCCCAGAGACAGCGCTGGGGATGCGCTCCCGCCGCTGCCAGGGCCCGCCAGCGCGGGGTGGCGTGCAGGGCCTTGAACCGCTCGTAGGCCAGCTTGGAGTTGGCGATCCCGATCCTCCCCCGCAGCTCGCGCAACCGGGCCTGCTCGGCCGGGGAGGCGCGCTCCAGCCGCTGGTCGATCAACCCATCCACCTTGGTGTCGACGCGGCTGACGAAGAAGCTGGCCACGCTGCGGACCCGGCCGAGGTCCCCACCCCGGCGCTGCAGCTCCTCCAGGCCGGACTGGAAGGCCTCCACCACCTGCTCGTAGCGGGGGACGGCGAAGATCAGGGT
>DASRBU010000250.1:0-8541 GCA_035653475.1 Candidatus Dormiibacterota bacterium
GCCGGATCCAGTCCGTGCCCTTGCTGCCGTTGACGGGCACCCGGTCCACGGCCAGCAGCACCCGGGCCACCGGCCTGCCCTTGGGGGTGTAGCGCAGCTCCACCTGCTGCCCCAGCCGTCCAACCCCCGTCCATCGGTTCATGCCTCACACCTCCGCCCCGAGCAGAGCACTGAATCACGCAATTATGTCGCACAATTTTGTGGATCAATTGCGCCGAACGGGACCTGCTAGGCTTATCAGCTATGTCGGCGGAGCGACCATCCGCTCGGCAGGTGGCCGAGGGGCTGCGGCAGCAGATCGCCTCCGGGTACTACCGCCCCGGACAGGCCCTCCCCAGCCAGCGGCGCCTGGCGCAGGAACTCGGCGTTTCCCCCGCCATCGTCCGCCAGGCCATCGACGAGCTACGCAACGAGGGCCTGGTCATCCCTGAGCGCGGCGCTGGCGTCTTCGTACGCAAGCCGCCGCCGATCATCCGACGATCAGGGCCGGAGCGATTCCAGCGCCGCGACCGCGCCGCCGGTCTGGCCGCCCTGGAGGCCGAGATGCGGCGCCTCGGACGCTCCTGGAAGCTCGAAGCGATCAAGGTGTCCCGCGGCCAGCCACCCGCCGACCTGCTCGAGCGTTTCCAGCTCCCACCCGGCGGCCAGGTCGTGATCCGCTGGCGGATCTACAGCGTGGACGGCATGCCACACCAGATCGCCACATCCTTCATTCCCTTGCGATTCGCCGAGGGCACCCCGATCGAGCAGGAGGACACCGGGCCCGGTGGGGTGTACGCCCGGCTGGAGGAACGCGGGTTCCACATCGACCGCTTCGAAGAGGAGATCACCGGCCGGATGCCGACGCCGAGAGAGCGGGACCTCCTGCGCATCCCGGTCGGGGTACCGCTCCTGCGGGTGCTGCGCACGGCCTACTCGAACGGGCTCGGTGCCCTGGAGGCCGCCGAGTCCCTCTACCCCGCCGATCGGGTGGTGCTGGTCTACCCCTGGCCGGCCGAGTAGGGTCAACCCGTTCGCCGGAGCGGACACCGAGCACGCGAGTAGGCGACGACGATCGCCAGCCGTGAGGGAAGGGGCCCAACTGCCGTCGAACTCCCGTCAGGAGAGAGGCCCTCCCGCGCCCGCCAGCCCCGGACGCGGTCACCGGAGCTCGGCCGGTTGGCTCCGGAGCAGGGATTCGAACCCTGAACCTTGCGGTTAACAGCCGCCTGCTCTACCGTTGAGCTACTCCGGAACGACGCCGATCGATTCTACCCTCCGCCCGGGATCGAAGCACCCTCGGGGGAGGGAGCGACGCCACCGTTGCCCTCGTTCAGGCGCCTGACCAGCGCCTCGACGTCGCGAAGGTGGCCGAAGCGCGCCGCCTCGCGCAGGCTCTGGTACTGCGAGAGCACGTCCACGAAGCCGTTGCCCAGGTGGTAGCCGTGCTCGTACAGGAGCCGGCGGCCTCGCTCTCCCAGCCGGAGGACGTCGACGATCCTGGAGTCGAGAGTGAACTCAGGCATCGCCGGGCTTGGTCTCCTCGAGCACCACCCGGTGGCCGTGCCAGCGCTCCGGAGCCGGCGGCGGCTCCCCCTCGTAGGTGAGCTTCAGGACCCAGATCCCGTCCACGAGCGCCGGCTCGACCCCCAGCTTGCCCCGGTAGCCGGAACTCCGCAGGGACTGGACCAGCGGCACGCCGTAGAGGACGAGCGTCGCCGGCAGGTCGCTGGTGCTCAGGCGGCCACCCTCGCTGGCACCGTCGACCCCGGACGTACGCGAGGCCACGAACGACGGTCGTCTTCCTATCGCTGTTGCCACGTTCATCTCCTTCGCCGACCGGCGCCTACCGGACTGCGGCGACGATGAGACGTGCGGCCCGCTCGTAGCCCAGGCGGCCGGTGTCCACCACCAAATCGTAATGGCTGGGATCGAGCCAGTCGTGCCCGTAGACCTGGCGGACGTAGGCCCGGCGGCTCGCGTCCACCTCCTTCAGCCGGCGCGCCGCCACCTCCTCGTCCAGGCCGAAGGCCTCGCGCACGGCCGCGATCCGGGCCGCCCGCGAACCGCGCAGGAAGACGTGCAGCGCCCCGGGGTGCTCCCGCAGCAGGAAGCCGGCGCCGCGACCGACGATGACCGCGTTGCCGGAACGGGCGGCCTCCCGGATCACCTCCTGGGTGATGCGGAGCACGGCGTCGTGGGTGTCGACGGCCTGCTCGGCGAAGGGAGGCGTCCACGCCGCCTCGGAGGCGGTGGTGAACTCGGTCGAGGCCGAGCCCAGGGCCTGCAGCAGCCGGCCGAGGAAGCTGCCGGGACGCTCCTCGTGCTCCTCCACCTCATCGGGCGGCAGCCCGAGGCGTCGCACTACCTCCTCGAAGATCTTGCTGTCGACCAGCTCGGCCCCCAACCGCTCGGCGACCATGGCTCCCACCGTCTCGCCACCCGCCCCGTACATCCGGCCGATGGTGATGACTGGCATCCCCCAGACCTCCACGCCCCCCCATGAGCACGCTTAGCAAGGCTCTCCCGGCACCGACCGCGCCTCCCGCCCCGGAGGCGGCCGGCCTCGTCCCTACTCTAGGTAATCCCGCAGCTTCTTCGAGCGCGACGGGTGACGCAGCTTTCGCAGCGCCTTGGCCTCGATCTGCCGGATCCGCTCGCGGGTCACGCCGAAGCGTTTGCCGACCTCCTCGAGCGTACGCTGGTGACCGTCGATGAGCCCGAAGCGGAGCTGGAGCACCCGGCGCTCCCGCGGCGTCAGCGTGTCCAGGATGTCCTCGACCTCGTTGTGCAACATGGTCAGGGAGGCGGCGTCCGAGGGCGAGATCGCCTCTTTGTCCTCGACGAAGTCGCCCAGGTGGGAGTCCTCCTCCTCGCCGATGGGCGTCTCCAGCGAGACCGGGTCCTGGGAGACCTTGATGATCTCGCGCACCTTGTCCGGCGTGATCCCCATCTCCTCGGCGATCTCCTCGTCCGTGGGCTCTCGGCCCAGCTCCTGGAGGAGACGTCGCGAGACCCGCACCAGCTTGTTGATCGTCTCGACCATGTGCACGGGGATCCGGATCGTCCGCGCCTGGTCGGCGATGGCCCGGGTGATGGCCTGGCGAATCCACCAGGTGGCGTAGGTCGAGAACTTGTAGCCCTTGTGGTAGTCGAACTTCTCGACCGCCCGGATCAGGCCCATGTTGCCCTCCTGGATCAGGTCCAGGAACGACATCCCCCGTCCGATGTACTTCTTGGCGATCGAGACCACCAGCCTCAGGTTGGCCTCGGTCAGCCGCTGCTTCGCCTCCTCCGAACCTGCCTCGATCTGCTTGGCCAGGTCCACCTCGTCGGCCGCCGTGAGCAGGCTCACCCGACCGATCTCCTTGAGGTACATGCGCACCGGGTCGTCCAGGGAGACCGAGTCCATCATCTCGATCTCCATCTGCAGGTCCTCGTCGACGTCCTCTTTGTCCTCGAACTCGCCCGCCGAGTCGGAGATCTCGATCCCCATCTCCTTGAAGGCGGCGAAGATCCGGAACGCCTGCTCCGGCTCGGTCGTCTCGAGGTCGGGGAACCCGTCCAGGACCTCGTCCGGGGTGAGATAACCTTGCTCCTTGCCCTTGATGATCAGGGCCTCGGCCTGCTGGATCAGCAGGTCCTCGAACCTGGGCTCCAACTTATCCCTGGACTTGGCCAACCTTCGTCTCCAACCCCGGAATCACCCGCGCTCCCTGAGCCGCTTGAGCTCCATGGCCAGGGCCTGCGCGCGGGCATGGTCCTGACGGCGTTCGGCTTCCTCCAGGCCCCTGATGATCTCCCTGCGTCGCCGTCGCAGCGACTCCTGCCGGATCCGGGCGACGAGTTCGTCCACCACCTGGTCCCCGGTCTCGGGCGGGGGGGCCGCCCAGGCCCGGCGGACCAGGTTCTGCAACTCGGCCGGGAGGTGCTCCAGCTCCCCTTCGAGGCCCTCCACCCCGCTGCGCTCCAGCGCGCTTACCACCCGCAGATAGGCCGCCCGGTCGTCCCCCTCGAGGGTCTCGGGGTCCAACCCTCCCTGGACCCGTCCCAGGGCCTCGGGGCGCACGGCGAGCACCTGCAGCAGGTAACCGACACTTTTCGACAGCTTGTTCCCAGGCACACTGGGCGTCAAACGGTCCGATGGTACCGACTCCGGGGGTGGGCCGGCAGGCTGCCGGACCCGGCTCGGGACCGGCTCGCGGGCCAGCAGCAGGCGGGGATCGATGTCGAACAGCCGGCCCGCGAACTCGGCGTAGGTGTCCTTCTCGGCCGGGTCCTGGATCTGACCCAACACCTCCCGGATGCGGCGCACCCCCAGCTCGCGGTCACCCGGCGCGCGCGAGTTGAGACCCTCGACCCGGTCCCGGATCATCGTCTCCCAGCCGGGTTGGGCGTCGCGCAGCAGGGCCTCCCAGTCCCCCCCGGCGCGGAAGAACTCATCGGGATCCTTGGCCTGGCCGGGGATCCGGGCCATGCGCACCCGCAGCCCCTCTTCCTGGGCCAGGCCCACGGCCCGCTCGGCGGCGATCCGACCCGCCCGGTCGTTGTCGAAGAGCAACACCACCTCCTCGGTGAAGCGCCGCAGCAGCCGGAGCTGGTCGGCGGTGAGGGCGGTACCGGAGCTGGCGACGGCGTTGGTGAGCCCGTGCTGGTGGGCGGAGATGACGTCGAACTGTCCCTCCACCAGGACCGCCCGGCCCCTGGCCTCGATCTCCGTCCGGGCCAGGTCGAGCCCGAACAGCACCCGGCCCTTGACGTAGACCGGCGTCTCGGGCGAGTTCACGTACTTCCTGGGCTCGTCCGCCAGCACGGTCCGGCCGGTGAAGGCCACCGGCTGCCCCCTCTCGTCGCGGATCGGCACCACCAGGCGCCGCTGGAAGTAGTCACGGCCGTTGCGGACGAGGCCGGCGGCCTGCGCCTCCTCCAGCGAGCGACCACGGCTGCGCAGGAAGGCGGCGAGGCTCGCGCCCCCCGGCGCGTAGCCCAGCCCGAAGCGGCGCGCGGTCGCCTCGTCGACCCGACGCCGCTCCAGGAGGCTTCGGCCGGGCTCGCCCGCGGGCAGGGCGTGGAGCACGTACTCGTAGTACTGGGCGGCCAGTCGGTTCAGGTCCAGGATGCGGCGCCGGAGCTCCGCCCGCCGCTCGCCCCCGGCTCCCCCCCGCTCCGGCAGGTCCACCCCGGCCATCTCGGCCAGGATGCGGAGGGCGCCGGCGAAGTCGGTCTTCTCGATCAGCGCCACGAAGGCAAAGACGTCGCCGCCCCGCTGGCAGCCGAAGCAGTACCAGGACTGCTTTTGCTCGTTGACCGAGAAGCTGGCGGTTCGCTCCTGGTGGAACGGGCACAGCCCCACGTACTCCCGCCCCTGCTTGCGCAGCCGGACGTGTTGCTGCACCACCTCGACCAGGTTCACGCGGAGCCGGATCCGGTCCCGGACGTCCTCGAGCGGGGGCGGCCGCATGGTCGTCAGGAAGTATTACGAAGGCCCCGGCCCCCGCGCCGCTCCCACCCACGCCGGCCGATCGGGGCGCGCCGGCATCGGCTCAGGAGGGGGGCCGCCCCGACTCGGGGGCGGGCCGGTACGGGCCCAGGAGCTTCGAGCTGGGCCCCGCCTCCAGCACCCCAGAGTCGGCGTGGCCGACCAGGTCGCGCACCCGCCTCGCCACCTCCAGGTAGCGATCGAGCCGCACACCGGTCTCCACTCCCATCTCGTGCAGCATGTTGAGGGCGTCCTCGGTGGCCACGTTCCCGCTCGCCCCGGGCGCGAAGGGGCACCCGCCCAGCCCGGCCACCGAGCCGTCGAACCGGGTCACGCCCGCCTCCAGGCCGGCCATCAGGTTGGCCAGCCCCATGTTGCGGGTGTTGTGCAGGTGGAGGCCGAAGGCCACCTCCGAGAAGTCGGCGCACAGCCGCTCCATGGTCTCCCGGACCAGCCGGGGGTTGGCCATCCCGACCGTGTCGGCGATGCTGACCTCGGAGTAGCCCAGGTCCTCCACCGCCCGACCGACCAGGCGCGCCACCGCCCGGTAGGGAGGGATGCCCTCGAAGGGGCAGCCCAGGGCGGTGGCGAAGCCGATGCTGGCCCCCAGCCCGGCCTCGCGGCAGAGCCGGGCGACCCGGCCCGCCTGCTCCATGGCCGCCTCGGGCGTCATCCGGGTGTTGCTCAGCGAGTGCGACTCGGTCACCGAGACCACCACGTTGATGCCGTCCACGCCGGCCTCGATCGCCCGCTCCGCCCCTCGCTGGTTGGGCACCAGGGCGGAGTAGCGCACCCCACGAACCCGGCGCAGGCGCGCCACCACCTCCTCGGCGTCGGCCAGCTGGGGGACGGCCCGGGGATGGACGAAGGAGGTGACCTCGATCTCGCGCAGGCCGGTGCGGGCCAGGGCGTCGATGATCTCCACCTTGCGCTCAGTGGGGATGAACGTCCGCTCCATCTGGAAGCCGTCCCGCGGCCCCACCTCGCGGATCGTGACCTCCGGCGGCAGCAGCATCAATAGCAGTCCTCGAAGTTGGGGGCCCGGCGCTCGTTGAAAGCGGCCACGCCCTCGTAGCGATCGGGGTGGTCGACCATCCGCTGGTAGCACTCCAGCTCGATCTCGATGGCCTGGCCCAGGGGCTGCTCCAGGCCCAGCCGGGCCGAGCGCTTGGCCTGCTGCACCGCGGTCGGGGAGTTGGCGGCGATCCGGCGGGCGATGGCCATCGCGCTCGGGAGCAGCTCCGGGAGGGGCACCACCCGGTTCACCAACCCCCAGCGATGGGCCTCCTCGGCCGAGATCAGCTCCCCGGTCATGAGCAGCTCCAGGGCCCGGCCCCGGGGCAACAGCCGGGGCAGCATCTGGGTGCCGCCGGCGCCGGGCATGATGCCCCGCGTCACCTCCGGCTGGCCGAAGCGGGCGTTCTCCGAGCAGATGATGAAATCGGTGGCCATGGCCATCTCGCAGCCGCCGCCGACCGCGATCCCGTTGACCGCGGCGAAGATCGGCTTCCGGCACCAGCGGATGCGGTGCATGGCCTCCTCGAAGATGCGGTGCTGGTGGACCCACTCCCGCGGGGTCATGGAGTTGCGCTCCTTGAGGTCCCCCCCGGCGCAGAAGGCCCGCTCCCCGGCCCCGGTGAGCACGACCACGCGGACCCGGGCCCGCTCCGCCAGCTCGGCCATGACCTGGTTCAGCCGGATGCCCATGGCCGTGTTCATGGCGTTCAGCACCCGGGGCCGGTTGAGCGTGACCAGCGCCACCCGCCCCTCCTCCCGCTCCTCGACCAGCACCGTGCCGGCCACCTCCTCGGCAACCGTCTCCGCCATCGCCTCCTCCCGTTCAGTAGGAGCGCGGCATCCCCAGGACGTGCTCGCCCACGTAGCTCAGGACCAGGTTGTTGGACACCGGCGCCACGATGGTGAGGCGCGCCTCGCGGAACTTGCGCTCGATGTCGTACTCCACGGCGAAGCCGTAGCCGCCGAAGGTGGTCATGGCGGCGTTGGCCGCCTCCCAGGCCGCCTCCGAGGCCAGGTACTTGGCCATGTTGGCCTCCGCCCCCGCCTGCTCGCCGGCGTCGAAGCGCTCCGCCGCCCGGTCCCGGACCAGGCGCGCCGCCTCCAGGTTCATGTAGGCCCGGGCGATGGGGAACTGCACCCCCTGGTTCTGGCCGATGGGCCGGCCGAACACCACCCGCTGGCGGGCATAGTCGACCGCCCGGTCGACGAAGAAGAAGCCGTCCCCCAGCGCCTCGGAGGCGATCAGGATGCGCTCCGCGTTCATCCCCGAGAGGATGTAGCGGAAGCCCTTGCCCTCCTCGCCGATCCGGTGCTCGACCGGGACCTCGACGCCATCGAAGACCAGCTCGTTGGTCTCGTGGTTGACCATGGTCCGGATCGGCCGCACCTGCAGCCGGTCGCCGACGGTGCGCAGGTCAACGATGAACAGCGAGAGCCCCTCGGAGCGCCGCTCCACCCGCTCCAGGGGAGTGGTGCGGGCCAGGAGCATGAGCAGGTCCGAGTGCTGCACGCGGGAGATGAAGACCTTGCGCCCGTAGACGCGGTAGTGGTCCCCGTGGCGCTCCGCCAGCGTGCGCAGGTGGGTGGTGTCGGAGCCGGCGTCGGGCTCGGTCACCCCGAAGGACTGCAGCCGCAGCCGCCCGGCCGCGATCTCCGGCAGCCAGCGGCGCTTCTGCTCCTCGCTGCCGTGCCGCAGCAGCGCCCCCATGGTGTACATCTGGGCGTGGCAGGCGGCGGCGTTGGCCCCGGAGCGGTTGATCTCCTCCAGCACGATCCCGGCCTCGCTCATCCCCAGCCCGGCCCCGCCGTACACCTCCGGGATCAGGACCGACAGCCAGCCCGCTTCGGTGAGGGCGGCCACGAACTCCTCGGGATAGCGCCGCTGCTCGTCGCAGGCCCGCCAGTACTCGCCCGGGAAGCGGGCGCACAGCTCGCGCACCGCGGCCCGGATCTCCTGCGGCTCAACCCTGGTCCTGCTCTCCACCGTGCCCTCCCATGGCGGTCACCAGCGCCTCGATCTCGGCCGCCGCGAAGCCCAGCTCGGCCAGGACCTCGCGGGTGTGCTC
>DASRBU010000251.1:0-4672 GCA_035653475.1 Candidatus Dormiibacterota bacterium
GCCGGATCCAGTCCGTGCCCTTGCTGCCGTTGACGGGCACCCGGTCCACGGCCAGCAGCACCCGGGCCACCGGCCTGCCCTTGGGGGTGTAGCGCAGCTCCACCTGCTGCCCCAGCCGTCCAACCCCCGTCCATCGGTTCACCTCGCCATACCTCCTTCCCGGACGGCTGCGGGCGCCAGCGCTACACTGGCAGCGAGAAGCCGTCCGGCTTCCATCGGGCCGCTCCGACTTCGCCGGCAAGCAGGACGGGGCGGCCCTCCTTGTTTGCGAAGTTTAGCACGCATCAGCGCGTATGAGCGCGCTTGATGTTCGTTATGCTGGCCATATGCTCATCACGCTCCGCGATGCCGCCCGGGAGTTCCAGGTCAGCGAGCGAACCCTCCACGAGCTGGTCCGCCGACATGGCCTGACCAGGTTCCGGCGGCCTGGCGACCGCCGGACCTGGCTGGAGCGCGAGCGCCTGGAGGAGATCTTGCGACCACACCCGAAAGCGCCACCGCTGAAACCCCTTGCCGCCGCCATCATCACCCGGAGAGCCCGGGTGCTCATGACCAGACGCCGCTACACTCAGCATGGCGAGCACTGGTCGTGGCCATCTGGACGGCCTGAGCCCGGGGAGAGCTTGCAGGATGCAATCAAGCGGGAGCTGCAAGAAGAACTCCACCTTACGGATGCCCGGATCGTCCGCCACATCGGCGACATCGACCTGCCAAGCGGATATCGGATGTCGCACTTCCACGTCGAAATCCCTCCCGAAGCCGAACCCTCGGTGGTAGACCATGAGGAACTTATCGAAGCACGATGGATGAGCCTAGACGACGTCGAAAAGGCTCTGAAGTCGCTGCCTCCGGAGCTTGCAAACAAGGCCCTCGCATATGCTCGTGAACTCATCACCACACTTGAGGAGCGCCAGACCATAGCGTAGATACCCTGTTAGGCGGCGAACCCGCCGGCCCTGACCGCCTATCACGCATCGAGACGACGCTGGACACCCTCCGGACTCAGACGACTGAGGTGCGTCAGCGACTCGGCCTCGCCCCTCGCGGCGACGCACAGGCCGCCCACGACAGCCGACCGACGGTAGCAACCGCGATCATCACGCACAACGACCGAGTCCTCATGACCCAGCGCCGGTTCAAGGCTCGTACCACTCCGAGGAGAGCCGGCCCTCCACCGCCACCAGCGAGCCCTTGCCCGCGTACTGGGAGCAGACCTCGGCCTGGCGTCCCCAGAGCACCAGATCGAACTCTCGTCTTGACTGCCATCCCGACTGCCACCACGCCGGCGCACCTCGAACCACAGCGACGGCGAGCCGGTGGCTGGCGGAGCAAACCCCATTCGCCGAACGGCTGAGACCGGTCCTAGCCCAGGCATAGGCACCGTTCACCGAACCGTTGCTGTTGCAACTACGTTGCAATCGCAGCAGAACCCTCCATCCAGCGGCACCCACCACCGCACTGGACGGACGATCCACCGATCCAGCCCATCGATCGAGTCCCTTACCGCTCCACACTTCAAAACCGTCTGCGGGGCGCTGACAGGGCGTCCCGGGTGGGTTCGATTCCCATCCATCCCCGCCAGTTCCGAATTCAGAGCTTGGCTTTGGGAGGACTGCCCGGAGCCCGATCCCAACCGGCTGACGCCATTTTTGACGCCAACCGGCACCGACCTCTGCCGGCCCACCGGGTGGATGGCTACGGGAAGGCCTGCCTTCCCTCAGAACCGCGCATGCTCGAAGGTGACCGCGACGCCCGGGCCCTGGTGGCGCGGCTGGAGGAGCTGGACCGCCGGCTGAACGCCGCCGAAGCCTACGCCCGGGGAGCGCTCTCCCCACGTGTCCTGGAGAAGGCCCAGCGCTGCCATCCGGGCCGAGCAGGCGGACGTCGCCGGCGGCTGGGCCGGCTGACGGCGCTCGCCATGTGCTAGAATAGAGCCAACTTCAGTAGGAAGCGTCACCAGCGGTGACGATGTCACGGGCGGCGGCGTGTCGCAGCGTGCTCAGGTCGACATCGTGCCCGACCAGCTCGATCTCCGGGCGGGCGGCCCACAGCGCGAGCGCGAAGGAGGCTCCCATCAGGCCCAGGCCCACTATCCCGACGCGCATCCAGATATGTTCGCGACGTTTGCGCTGCGCCGGTAGCTTTCAGGTGGCATGAGACAGATCCACTACCAGCGGTCCGGCTGGTTCACCGTCAACGTCTTCAACCGCCTGGTGGCTGTGCTGACCCGGCTGGGGGTAAGCGTCTGGGGCTCGCGGCTCCTCGCCGTGCGCGGCCGCAAGACCGGTCAGTGGCGGACCACGCCCGTCAACCTGCTCGAGTACCAGGGCCAGCGCTACCTGGTGGCTCCGAGGGGAGACACGCACTGGGTGCGCAACCTCCGCAGCTCCGGCGAGGGGCGCCTTTCGTTGGGACGCAGATCAGAGACCTTCCGTGCCACCGAGCTGCCCGACAGCGACAAGACCGACCTGCTGCGAGCCTACCTCCGCCGCTGGAAGTTCGAGGTCGGGACGTTCTTCGGCGGGGTGGAGCCAAACGCGCCGGAGCAGGACCTGCAGCGCATAGCGCCGGAGCACCCGGTGTTCAAGGTCGAAGCCGCTCGGCCTCACACCGGCTGACCCGTCATCGCCTCAGTAAGTCGCCGCACCTCCTCGCTCAGCCGCGCGAAGTTCTCGAAATCCAGCGACTGGGCACCGTCGCTCAAAGCCTCGCCAGGCCGCGGGTGAACCTCGATCAAAAGGCCGTGGGCACCCGGGGTGGTCCCGGAGCGGAGCGATGGGTGACGACCTGTGGCCCGAGCCCACCACCCAGGCTCCCGACCTGGAGCAGATGAAAGACTGAGTCTCCGAAGGTTGGGCGGAGGCCACCGACGGCTGCGTCGTGGAGCCGGACGGGACCGGTCCCCATGGCCACCCGTCCTGGCTGCTCCGGCTGGGGTTGGTCTGATGGGGGTCGTCATCTGTCGCAGCAGCGACTTTCGGTATCCGGACAGCCGGGTGATCGTCTGCCGCAGCAAGCGGCAGGTGGTCCGTGTCTGTGACTCGCTGCCGACGGGTTACACCCATCCGGCAGCCGCCGACGAATCACTGCCCGGGTGGCAGCAGAACTGGCATCAGTGGAGCACGCATGTCTACGAGCTGCCACCCGGGTTCCGGCTCCGGAAGCGGGAGGTCCAGCAACGGCTGGCGGAGCATCAGGGGTCGTGCTACCGGCGTACGTGGAGTGACGCGCTAGCCGACGTGTACCGCCACCACGCGGTGCGCGAGGTATCGCGGGAGGAGTTGGGATGAGCTTGGTGCTGGCCGCCCCTGCGATCCAGCTCTACGACGCGAGCGGCAACGAGGCCAGGGTGGCCTTCGAGGCGCTGATCTTCTGCCCCGAGTGCGAGCGCTGGCTTGCTGGCCTGCCCGTCGATCCGGAGCACCGGGTCTCGCCCTGCCCCGAGTGCTCGGCGCGACTGGCGGAGGAGCGCGAGCGGCCGGCGCCGCCGTACCTCCGGGAGGTGGCCTGATGGGCGAAGGCTTGGACATCGTCAACCGGGCCTTCGCCTCGGGCGAGCTGCGATGGGTGGAGTCGCGGCGCCCGGACGGGACCCCCGACCGGGTGGTGTGGACGCAGAGCGAGCTCAGGGGAGCCCTCCGCAACCATGAGTGCCCGGGTGATCACGACGGCGACCCCACCCTGACCCCGATGGGAGGGGGTTGGTGGCGATGCCCGGCCGGCTACCAGTTCCGGCTGCCGGAGGAAGAGGGGTGAAGGTCCGCCTTCCCGGGCTGCCCCAGGCCTGCCGGGAGCGCTTCTGGTCGGTCCAGGACCTCGCGGTGTGGGCTGGCAGCACCTGGGAGACGGCGCACCGGGCGTTGGCCGGGGAGGAGGTCGCGGTCCGCACGGCGGCCAAGATCGCGGCGGCCCTGGAGGCGGCTCGCCCCAGCCCCAAGGCGCTGGCCTTGGTGGACGGCCACCGCGAGGGTCCGGCGAGAGCGGAGGGGGCGTAGGGAGGGATGGCTGAGAGGGTGAGCTGCCGGGTCTGTGGCGAGCCCTGGGAGGGCTCGATGGCGGACGGCTACGAGCTGGACGGCCATGAGCTGAGCCACCGGGAGCTGGAGGCGTTGCTCGCCGGGCGGGGCTGCCCGGCCTGCGATGGCTACCCCCTGTGCCGGTGCCGGCATGCCCGCCTGAAGCACCGCACCCACCGGGGCACGGACGGATCCTGCTCAGGGATCGTCGGCGATCCGTGCTCCTGCCCGGGTTACGTGCCCGAGCGCCCGGTGGCCAACCTCGGTGGCCCCTGGGAGATCGGCGCTTGGCTCGAGGAGGCGGGGTGATGAGCGAGCAGTGGGGCCACCGGCTCCGCCCTCTGGCCGGGGACGAGCGACCCCCGTGCGACCAGGCCGGGTGCGATCGCCCGGGAGGGGGAGAGATGCGGATCGAGCATGACCCTCACCGGCCCGTCTGTCTCTGCTGGGACTGTTGTGCCCGGCGGGGCCGGGCCCTAGCGGCGTGGTACGCAGATCTGGGAGATCCCGAGCAAGCCCGGCGCTGGCGGCGTCAGGCCGAGCGCCAGGAGCGGGAGGCCCAGCGCGAGCGGGAGGGCCGGCGGTGAGTGACCGTTGGTGGGTCTCGCGCCTGGAAGGCGAGGACCGTTGGGTCGCGGACGCCCGAGGGCGATCCG
>DASRBU010000252.1:0-8776 GCA_035653475.1 Candidatus Dormiibacterota bacterium
CCGCGTGAGGTCGGCCATATCCTGCAGGATGGCCAGCTCGCGATGGTGCTCACGGAGTCGGCGGTGCTGGACCGGCTGGGGACCGAGCTGGAGGAAGTGGCAGGCCCGGGCGTTGTCCACGCCTGGGATCGGGACCTACCGGGCGCTCCCTCGCTCTCCGGCATGATGCTCGAGGCTCCTCGCTCCGATCTCGACCTCGCCCGCGAGGATGCGCCTTTCTTCGTCGGCTACACCTCGGGCACGACCGGACGGCCGAAGGGGGCGGTGATCAGCCATCGTGCGCGGACCTTGCTCTCGCTCGCCTACGGCCAGGAGTACGGCTGCTACGCACCCGGCGAGCGCCACCTCATCGCCACGCCGATGTATCACGGCGCTGGCCTCACTAGGGCGCTCGCTCCGCTCTTGGCCGGAGCGTCGGTTGAGGTGCATGCGGGATTCGACCCGGAGCGGGTGCTGCGCGCGATCGGCGCCGGTCGTGCGACGGCGACGTTCATGGTCCCGACGATGTTCGCGTCCCTGTTCCAGCTCCCCGAAAGGGTCCTGGACGTTGGGCGCTCGTCGATCTTGCGGACCATCCTGTCCAATGCCTCGGCCCTCCCGGAGTTCCTCAAGGTCCGCATCCTGGATCAGTGGCCTGAGGCCCGACTGTTCGAGATCTATGGCTCGACCGAGGCTGGCACCGTGAGTTCGCTGCGTCCCGAGGACCAGCGGCGCAAGCAGCGGTGCGTCGGCCTTCCCATGCCCCTAACCGAGGTGAAGCTCTTGACCTCCGGCGGTGAAGAAGCCGCCCTCGGGGAGGTGGGCGCCGTCCATGCTCGAAGTCCGTACCTGTTCTCGGGCTACCTCGGCAATCGGGTGGCGACCGATGAGGTGATGAGGGACGGCTACTTGAACCTGGGTGACCTCGCGCGGCGTGACGAGGAAGGCTATCTCTATGTGGTGGGCCGCAGCTCGGAGGTGATCATCTCGGGCGGTGTGAACGTCTATCCGCGGGAGGTGGAGGAGTATCTGGCCGAGCAGCCCGGAGTGCGAGAAGTGGCGGTGTTCGGAATGCCCGACCCCTATTGGGGGGAGGCGGTCCATGCCGTCATCGTGCCCGACCCGAGTTCGCCGACGCCCAGCGTGGAGACGTTGCTCCAGTTCTGCCGGCGGGGCCTCGCCCCGGCCAAGATCCCCAAACGCTTCCTCTTCCGGCGGGCACTGCCACGGACGTCCACGGGTAAGATCGCCAAACACGAGTTGAGAAAAGAGGTCGCCCGGGAGAGAGCATCAGAAAGTGAGGAATGACCCCTGACGCTGCGTCCGTCGGCAGCTTCTCGGGCTGGCTCGAGGATGAGGGCAGGTCGGCGGGACGGCGCTGGTGGGAGGGCACACCGTAGTGCGCTCTGGGTAACGGCTGTCGAGCTTGGTCCTTCCGGAAAAGGATCGTGCTCGCCCCACCGGCGGGCAATCCAGACAGATGCACCGGGGCATTGCTCATCTGATGGCCAGGGCATTGCACGGTGAGCCAAAGGCACCGGGGATGTTGAGCGGCGCACTGACGAGCAGGCACTCGTAGGTCTCGTCATCACGGCATGCCCGCACCAGCTCGTCCAGCTTCCAGTACTCACCCAGGAGAATACCCTCCCCGCGCAGGCCCTCGATGTGGATGCGATAGTCCATCGGCACCGCGTCGAGCGTCGGGTTGTCGGAGGCCAGGGCGGCGATCCCGGCCTCACGCCAGATGCGCATCGAGCTCGCGTCGAGCCCGGCAATCAGCGCAGGGATGACACCGCCGTTGGCGGCCCAGCGGGTCACGAATCCGGTGTAGACGAGCGCCGCGTCACCTTCCTCCAGGGTCAGCCCATGGTGTTCCAGGTACGCCTCCAGCATCACGTCCGTGATCCGGGTCTTGTCAGTCAGGAAGCCGGGATCGTCTCTCCCCAGGAATCCGACCATATCGAACACCATCGCGCGCGTGACGATGCCTCCTGCCACGGCGTCGATGCCAAGGGTTCTGGCTCCGCCTGCCGGATCGATCTCGTCCAGGCCACGGCCGCCGTAGAAGACGCCGCTGATAGCGGGGTCGAGCACCCCAAAATGGGCCAGGCTGTCCCAGTGGCTGCTCCCCTGCAGCGCGAACTGCACGGTGTCGTCGTTGGTCACGGCGTACCGCCCATCGGGGAGCGGGATGACGGTGTTGTGGTCGATGGTCGTGCGGCGCAGCGCAGGCCGCTTCAGCCGCGGGTCCGCTTCGCCCCCCCGGGGCGGCCAGGTGAGCGGATGGCTGAGCGGGATGACCTGACCCAGACGCACCAGCCGGGCCGCAGCGGCCACCCTGGCCGGGGTGATTCTGGCGATGGCACCTCGCCTGTCCATGGCCCCAGAGCATACGCACGGCCGGTGCGGAGCCAGCCACGTCGCGGCGAGCGATTCCGTGCCGTGGCCGGCTCGTGTCCGGAGCAGGGGTTCCATGCCCGAACGTGCCCATGAATCGCAGGCACGGTCGAACGACGCTGCCGGCGGAAAAGACAGCGCTCACGGGCCCCGGGCTGGGCGCCGGGCGGCCACCCGGGCGCTGGCCCTGCGCCCCTGTACCACCATCGGCGGACGGGTGGAGCGGCTGATGGTCAGGGCCCCAGGGGTGCACCCGCTGGTCGACGCAGCCCCTGGCCAGAGCGACCGGGAGCTCCGTTGTCTACGATCTCCCGCCTCAGGTGGGCCCTTGGCCTCAAGCTCATCGGGGGAGCGCCTCACGCTCTCAAACACCCTTCTCTTCTCTTCATCGAGGAGCTACGCAAGGTCGCGGCTCCCTCCTGATCCTCCCGAGACCTCCATGGAGTTCTGCAAAAAGGCCCCAGATCCGGGCTCTGGACCGGGGCCGGCGGCGCGGTGACGGGCAGTTCCATCGTCGGAATCGGGGGTGGAACCTGCCTCTTCTCACGGGGCGTCGCCCGGGAGGTGCCGCCAGACCTGGGCGAGCCCCTCGTCTCCTTGGGAAGCCATCGCTCGATGCCAAGGTGGCTCCTGGAATCGATCGTCTGGTTCGGTCATCGAATCTCTGGGGCGGGGCACGAGCGGTAGAGAAGGGACCCGGCGTGGAGCGAGGGAGATCCTGCCTGAGGATCCCGCCCCGATTGCCCCTCGGCAGCGCTTCTCGACGTTGAGAGGCGTGGGCTGTGGGTGATCCCCGGGCGCGCAGCCTCACCTGCCATGGCGCTTGTGCGGAAGTCCCTGGTGGTGTAGAGTACCACCGTATTGGAACGGCCGTTCCGTTCATTGGAACGGCACATCTCCCATCACTGCAGGAGGGAGGCCAGTGAGAGCGGGAATCCTGAGGGCCCTCGGGGCCCTGCTCGCGGGGACGTCGCTCGCGGTCGCCGCGTGCGGGGGCGTGTCGAGCGGAGGGCAGGCCAGCAAGGCCGGCCCACCGATCAAGCTCGGCATGATCGACACGCAGTCCGGGCCGGTGGCTGCGGTTGGCACCGATGGTGAAAAAGGGGCCAGGGTCGCCATCGACGAGATCAACAAGGCCGGTGGCGTCCTGAGTCGCAAGCTGCAGCTAGTGACCGAGGACGAGCAGCTGAGCCCAACCGCGAGCGTCAAGGCGGTGCGGGACCTGAACTCCCAGGGCGTGAACCTGTTGTTCGGGTTCACATCGAGCGCCGATGCCCTGGCCGCGGTGCCGGTGGTGAAGGAGCTGGGTATGACGCTGGTCGCCGCGCATGCGTCGGCCACGGAGTTGCGGACCACCCAATTCGTGCCCAACTTCGCAGCGGTTGCCGACTCCGATGCACAGTCGCAGAGCGCAGCTCCGGAGTTCCTGCGCCAGCGGTTCCCGGACATCCACACGTGGAACGTCTTCTCCTACGACTACCTCACCGGACACCAGGGGTGGAACAACTTCACCGCGCAAATGAGGGCGCACGATTCGCAGTTCAAGGTGGGGAAAGAGGTCTTCATCCCACAGAGCGCGACCGACCTGACGCCGTACATCACCTCGATGCTGAGTGCGTTGCCGGCGGACTCTGGCGCGACCCAGGGTGTCTATGTGTTTCTGTACGGAGCCGCCGAGGTGAACCTGTTCAAGCAGGGCGCGCCCTACGGGCTGGCAAACCGCTTCAAGGTGATCCTGACCCAGGGCGGTGGATACGAGGCTCTCGCCAACACCCTGAAGGCCAACACCCCCAGCAGCTGGGTGGGCTACGACTACTCCTACAAGGCTTTCAACACGGCCCGCAACCGGCAATTCGTCAAGGACTTCGAGGCCGCCAACCAGGGGACACCGCCGGATGCCTGGGCGGAGCAGTCCTACGAGTCGGTCTACCTGTACAAGGCGGCCATCGAGAAGGCCAAGAGTGACGATCCAGCGAAGGTTATGGCTGTGTTTGGAGGCCTCACCTTCGAAGGCACACAAGGCAAGGTCACCATCCAGAAGAAGGACCATCAGGCGCTCGTTCCCCAAACCTTCACCCACTTTGAAGCCGATCCTGGTTCTGCGCAGGGATGGAAGGAGTCCGAGACCGTCGTCATCTGGCCCTCGAAGTCCTCGTGAGCGCCCGGAGGTGATCCTGACCCTGACCTCGTTCCGACCGCGGCAGCGGCGGGATCTCGACCGACTGGGATGACTGCCATCCTCCTCCCGGTCGTCAACGGCGTGGCCTTCGCCATGCTGCTCTTCATCGTCGCCAGTGGGCTCACCCTCATCTTTGGCGTCATGCGGGTCGTGAACTTCGCCCACGGGGGGTTCTTCGCGCTGGGCGCGTTCCTGACCTTCACGTTGGCCGCGGGGGCGCGTCTGCCGATGACGGAGTTCGCGCTGGCTGCGGTCGGCGCATCCTTGATCTGCGCAGCGCTCGGGATGGTCATCGAGGTCGTCGTCTTCCGGCGCATCTATCACCTGTCGCACACCGATTCGCTGCTGGCCACCTATGCCGCACTGCTCATCCTTCAAGGCTCGCTGACCCTGATCTGGGGCAACAAGCCCCGCTCACAGCCCCTCCCGGCTGACTTTGGCCATGCGGTGACGCTGATGGGGGTGCAGGTCGCCTCCTACAACGTGCTGTTGATCGCCCTCGGCCTGCTGGTGGCGGTCTTCCTGTGGGCTGTGCTCATCCACACCACGATGGGACGGATGGTACGGGCGGTTGCCTCCGACAGGACCATGAGCGCTGCCCTGGGCATCAACGTCGATCTCGTGTTCACCGGCATGTTCGGACTCGGGGTCTTCCTCGCTGGCATGGGGGGCGCGCTGGCCTCACCGCTGTTCCAGCTCGACTCCACCCTGGCCAGCACCCTCGTGCTCGAGTCCTTCGCGGTGGTGCTGGTCGGTGGGGTCGGAAGCGTGCTCGGTGCGCTGATCGCAGCGCTGCTGCTGGGCCTCCTCAACAGTTTCCTGGTCGCGTTCGACCCGGTACTGGCGGATTTCAGCCTCTACATCGCCATGGCGGCTGTGCTGTTGCTCCGGCCGACTGGTCTCCTGGGATCGGCGGCGATGGAGTCTCGGTAGCGGACGTGGGCTCGCAAGGCATCCACTCGGATCTCGTCTCGGTTCCTCAGAATCGACCTTTGCTCGTCGCGCTGCTTCCAATCCCAGTCGCCTTCGTAGTCGGGGTGGCACTGGTCGGGAACACGTCGCAACTCTACTTTTGGACCACCGTGGCCGAGACCGTGCTCTTCGCCCTCTCGGTCAACCTCCTGTTCGGACAAACGGGAATGCTCTCGTTTGGACAGGCGGCGTATTTCGGCATCGGCGCGTACACCGTCGGTCTGCTCGCGTCCCACCAGGTGAATCCTCTGGCGATGTTGGCACTGAGCTCCCTGACCGGGGGCGTGGCCGCGGCGTTGATCGGTGCTGTCACACTGCGGACCACGGCGCTCGTCTTCGCCATGCTCACGCTGGCGTTCGGTCAGGCGCTGTACTCGGTCACGTTCCACTTGCAGGCGGTGGGAGGCGAGAACGGCATCGTCGGCATCGTGCCGGCAGGGCTTGGCGGGATCGACCTCGGCCAGCCCCGCATCCTGTGGGTCTTCACCGCGGTCGTGGTGTCGATCGGCGCCTTTTTCCTCTGGATGGTATCGCGGTCACCGTTCGGCCGGGCGCTGAGGATGATCCGGGACGATGCCACCAGAGCGGAGATGCTCGGCATCCCCGTGTTTCGCTATCGGTTGTTCGCTTTCGTCCTCAGCGGTGCGATCGCTGGCCTCGCCGGAGGCTTGTACGCCTTCGTGCAGGGGGTGGCCTCGCCAGACAGTTTGTTCTGGACTACGTCCGGGGAGCCGGTGATCATCTCGCTGTTGGGCGGGGCACGCTTCTTCTATGGGCCCGTGCTCGGCTCGGTGATCTATGTGGCGGCGACCGATACGCTGTCCCAGATGACCCCTGCCTGGATCTTCTGGATCGGCCTCGGCTTCCTGATCGTGGTGCTCCTCTCCCCCGACGGGATACTGGGCGGTGTTCATCGTCTCTGGCTCCGCTACGGGACCCGCGCCCTGGATGGAGGGCGGAGGAGGGCTCGGTGAGCGATCTGGGTGAGGGGCAACCCCTGCTGGTGACCGAGAACGTGACCAAGCGCTTCGGCGGCTTCCTGGCCCTCGATCGCGTGAGCCTGGTCGTCCCCAGGGGTCGAATCAGCGCCCTTATCGGCCCCAACGGGGCGGGCAAGTCGACATTGTTCGGGATCATTGCTGGTTCGGTCCAACCGTCTGCCGGCCGCATTGTGTTCGACGGAGAGGACGTCACTCGAGTACCGGGGTGGCGCAGGGCCAGGATGGGCATGTCGAGGGCCTTCCAGGTAGCCCGCTTCTTCCCCAGCTTCACCGTCGCCGAGAATCTGCGCTCTGCGGTCCTGGCGGAGCGGGGAAGGTCCTGGCAGTTCTTTCGCTCGGAGCGCCAGGGCGACGTCGAACGTGAGGTGGAGCAGCGTCTCGAGGAGTCTGGGCTGGCAAGGCTGCAGGACGTGCGAGCCGAGCATCTCGCGCAAGGCGACCGCAAGCGACTGGAACTCGTGATGGCGATGGCCCTCCATCCCCAACTCCTCCTGCTGGACGAGCCAACCGCCGGCATGTCGCCCAGCGAGACGGTCGCCACCACCGACCTGATCCGCTCTCTGTGCGCAGTGGGAGACTGCACGGTCCTGCTGACCGAGCACGATATGGCGGTGGTGTTCGACCTGGCGGAGGTGGTGACGGTTCTCAACTACGGCCAGATCATCGCATGTGGCTCACCCGACCAGATCAGCCGTGACCCGCGGGTGGTCGAGGCTTACCTCGGCGAGGCCATGGTCACATGAGCAAGGCTATGCTCCGGGTGGCCGATCTTCGCGCCTATTACGGAACCGCGCAGATCCTGTTCGGCCTGTCGTTCGAAGTGGCAGAGGGTGGCATCGTCGCTTTGCTGGGCCGCAACGGGGCGGGAAAGTCCACCACGCTCAAGAGCATCATGCGTATCGAAGCACGGGTCGCTGGCAGGATCGAGTTCGAGGGTCGGGATCTCGCTGGCCTGCGGACCTACCAGATCGCCCGCCTGGGGATCGGATACGTGCCCGGTGAGCGACGCATCATCGCCGACATGAGCGTCCGGGAGAATCTCGAGCTGGGCCGCCACGTTGCCGACCGGGATCGCCCTCCGGAAAACCTGGATCGGATTCTGTCTTTCTTCCCTGCTCTGAGCCCGTTGCTCTCACGCCAAGGGGGCCACTTGAGCGGGGGTGAGCAGCAGATGCTGACCATCGCTCGGTGCCTGGTCGGCCACCCACGTTTGATCCTGCTCGATGAGCCGTCGGAGGGATTGGCCCCCAAAATCGTGAGGGAACTTACCGAGATACTGCGACAGATCCACCGGGACCTTGGGACCAGCATCCTCATCACCGAGCAGAACACGACGCTAGCACTGGCACTCGCGGACCAGGTCGGCCTCATCGAGGGCGGCAGGCTGGTGTTCTGGGGAAGCCGTGACGCGCTGGCGGAGCGGGCCGATCTCATGCGTGAATACCTGGGCGCACAGTCCCAGAGCAGAGGAGCAGCTCATCGGTGAACCTGAGTCGGGCCGCGCTGGTCGTCGTTGATATGCAGAACGATTTCTGTCACCCGGACGGCTACTATGCTCGGAAGGGGTTCGCGGCGGCCCACGTCGCCGAGATCATCCCGATGCTTCGGCGGATGGTGACAACGGCTCGCGAGGCGAATCGGCCGGTCGTCTTCACCAGGATGGTGCACGATCCCCTGGTTCCTGACGTGATGAGCCGGCACCGCCTTCTGCCTCCGGGATGGCGAGCCACCGACCGACGCCTTGCGCCGGGCACATGGGGCGCGGAGATCGTGGAAGGGTTGAGGCCCCAAGAAGGGGAACGAGTCTTCGATAAGTGCGACTATTCAGGTTTCTTCGGCACCGGGCTGGAGGGCTACCTCCGGCGAC
Source organism: Candidatus Dormiibacterota bacterium (assembly GCA_035653475.1). GTDB lineage: Bacteria > Chloroflexota > Dormibacteria > Dormibacterales > Dormibacteraceae > CADDZO01. The sequence continues at coordinate 8,396 of DASRBU010000252.1, forward strand.
GGGGGGTGGACACGGTCGTTATCACCGGCGCCGTGGACTATGCCTGCGTGCTCCACACCGCATTCGACGCGTTCTGCCGAGACTTCGACGTCGTGCTGCCGCACGCGTGCGCAGCGGGGTGGGACCCCGAACTGAGTGAGGCCGCGCGCCGCATCATAGAGCTCCTCCTCGGCCGTGTCGTCTCGTGTGAGGAAGTGTTGGCCGCCCTTGAGCTGGGCGCCAGGTAATCGAACAGAGGGTCCGTCGATGCTGCATCCGGCAGGGCAAGACCGGACGCTTGCAAGCGTACCGGGTGGGACGCTCGATGCGTGGCTTTGAGGCGATCGCCGAGGCCGTTGTTGCCGAAGGGGTCGAGGTCGTCTTCGGCGGCCTGGGCGGGAG
>DASRBU010000253.1:0-4019 GCA_035653475.1 Candidatus Dormiibacterota bacterium
CTGGCGCTTGATGGCCTCCATCTGCTGGCGCAGGATGAACTCGCGCTGGTTCTTCTCCATGCGCTCGGAGACCTCGTTGCGCAGCTGCTCCTTGAGGCTCAGCTCGGCCAGGACCTCGCGGTTCCAGGCGATCAGCTTCTCCAGCCGCTCCTCGATGTCCAGGGTCTCCAGGATCTCGACCTTGCGGCCCATGGACAGGTCGGGCGAGTAGCCGGACATGTCGGCCAGGTGGCCGGGATGCTCGATCCCGCGCAGCACCTGCGCGACCTGCGGCGCCCCCCGGATCTCGAGGATGTTCTCGACGATGGCCCGGTACTCGTGGGCCAGCTGGCGTACGCGATCGGACCAGGTGTTGGGGTCGGGCGAGGGGTCCACCTCGGCCATCAGGGCGCCGCCCAGCTCGGGGGTGACGTTCCCCAGGATGGCCCGCAGGCGGCCCTGCACCGCCACCACCTCGCTGCCGTCGGGCAGGTTCCCCTTCTCTTCGACCTTGGCCACCACACCCACGCTCGCGTAGCGGCCGTCCACCTTCGGCAGCAGCAACAGCAGACCGTCCCCGGCGAGCGCGGCCCTGACCGCGTTGCGGGCGTCCTCGGAGTCGATCTGCACCGTGGCGGTCATTCGGGGCAGGATCACTGCCTGGGTCAGCGGAAGAACCGGTAGTCGTTGTCGGGGCATGTGCTCTTGTCTCACTCCTGAAGGCCGGTCGTCTGAGTCGCCGGCACCATGTAAGGTACCCCTTGCCGATCGAAAGGAAACCAGCGGTCCCATCTCCGTCCCGGCCGCCGGCGGCCTGGGCTACCTTTACTGGACCATGATCGCGGGCATCGACCTCGGCGGAAGCCAGATCCGGGTTGCGATCGCCGAGCCCGAGGGCCGGATCGTGGCCACGGCCCGGGCCCGGACGCCCACCCTGCGTACCCCCCGGCGGGTGGCCGACTGGGCGGCGGAGCGCATCGCGCGGCTGGTCGGCACCGCCTCCCTGGATCGGGCGGCGGTCGGCGCCCCGGGACCGGTGGACCCGACCCGGGGGGTGCTCGTCAACCCTCCCAACCTCCCCGGTTGGCGGAACGTCCCCCTGGCCTCGCTGCTGGCTGACCGTCTGGGGTGCCCGGTCGACCTGGAGAACGACGCCAACCTGGCCGCCTGGGGGGAGTACCGGCGCGGCGCCGGCCGGGGCAGCCGGAGCATGGTCTACCTCACCTGGAGCACCGGGGTGGGGAGCGGGCTGGTCCTCGACGGCCGGCTCTACTCCGGCGCCCACGGGGCCGCGGGCGAGATCGGGCACACGATCATCGACCCCGACGGCCCGCTGGACGCCTGCGGCCAGCGGGGCTGCGTGGAGGCCTTCTGCGGCGGGGCGGCGCTGGCGCGGGAGACGGGCGAGTCCGCGGCCGAGATCTTCGAGCAGGCCGCCCGGGGCGACGAGCGGGCGGTCGCGATCGTCCGCCGGGCGGCCACCACCATGGGGTACGTGCTGATCAACGTCGCCAACCTCCTCGACCCCGACCTGATCGTGATGGGGGGCGGGGTCACCCGCTCCTGGGGCCGGGTGGCGCCGGTGCTGCTCTCGGTCCTCCGTTCCTCGCCCTTCATCCGGCCCAGCCGCCGGCCGCGCCTGCGCCGGGCGCGCCTGGGCGACCGGGTCGGCCAGGTGGGGGCGGTCGAGTGGGCCCGTTCCCGGCGGTGAGGGCGACCCCCGGGGGCGGCGACCGGCGGCCCGGGTCGCGGGGAGGGTAGCCATCGACGCCGAACCCCAACCGGGACGACTGGCCACGGTCGCAGCCGCCGACCCGGCCCTCCCGATCCTGCGCCGGGCGGCCGGGGAGCTGGGCCTTCGGGCCTGGGTGGTGGGGGGCTACGTCCGCGACGCTCTCCTGGGCCGCGAGCACCCCGACCTGGACGTGGTGGTCGAGGGCCCCCGCTCCCTGGAGCTGGCGGAGCGCTTCGCCCAGCTGGTGGGGGCGCGGCGGCCGGCCCTCTTCCCCCGCTTCGGCACCGCCCAGGTGGCCTGGGGCGAGCGGCTGGTCGAGTTCGCCTCCACCCGGGCCGAGTCGTACACGCCCGCCTCGCGCAAGCCCCGGGTGCGGCCGGCGACGCTGGAGGAGGACCTGCTGCGGCGGGACTTCACCGTCAACGCCATGCTGATGGACCTGGAGGGCCACCTCCACGACCCGCTGGGCGGCCGCCGGGACCTGGAGCGGCGCCTGCTGCGCACCCCCCGGCCGGCGGAGCAGACCTTCTCCGACGACCCCCTGCGGATGTTGCGGGCGATCCGCTTCGCGGCCCAGCTCGGCTTCGAGCTGGACCACCCGCTCCTGCCGGCCATGCGCCGGCTGCGCGAGCGGGCGCGGCCGCCGGTGCTCTCCGCCGAGCGCGTCAACGAGGAGCTGCGCAAGATGCTGCTCGCGCCCCGGCCCAAACGAGCGCTGGAGCTGCTGGACGAGGGCGGCCTGATGGAGGTCCTCCTGCCCGAGGTCTTCGCCGGCCACGGGGTGGCCCAGGGCCACTACCACCGCTGGGACGTGTTCGGCCACACGGTGGAGACCGTGGCCCGCGCGCCCGCGGACCTGCTGGTCCGGCTGGCGGCGCTCTTCCACGACGTGGGCAAGCCCCCGACCGCCACCCCCGACGGCGCCTTCCACGGCCACGATCGGGTGGGCGCCGAGCTGACCCGGGCGGCCATGGCCAGGCTGCGCTTCTCCAACGCCGAGATCGAGCGGGTGGAGCGCATGGTCCGGCTCCATCTCCGCCCCGTCTTCTACCGTCCGGACTGGGGGGACGGGGCCGTGCGCCGCCTGGCCCGCGACGCCGGCGACGTGCTCTGGCGGCTGCTCGACCTGGCCCGGGCGGACATCGCCGCCTCCGCCTACCCCTTCCCGGAGAAGATCGACGAGCTGGAGGGCCGCCTCCGGGTGGTGCTGGCCGAGCGGCCGAGCCGGATGCGGGTCCCGATCGACGGGCGCGACATCATGCGCGTGCGCGGGCTCCGGCCCGGCCCGGAGGTGGGCCGGATCAAGGCCCGGCTGGAGGAGCTGGTCCTCGACGGCGCGCTGCCGCCGGACCGGGAGGCCCTGCTCGCCTACCTGGGCGAGCATCCCGAGCTGTAGGGCCGTCCGGCCACGGCTCCGGAGGTCCCGCACCGGCGAGCCCCGCTGCACGCTCGCCCTCTGCGGCGGCGTCCGGTATCCTCCTGCCATGTCCCGCGCGGCGGGATAGACCAGAGCCATGAGCTGCCGGAGAGGTGCGCGGGTGACGTCGCGTCGGGGGCTGCCCGTCGGCGGTCGGGGACGCTCCCCTGGTCGGGAGGAGCGAGGATGGCGAAACGTCTCAGCGAGGTCAGGCTCCAAGAGGACGAGGTCCTGCTGGAGGGGTTCGAAGCCACCATCGACGGGACGCCGGTGACGGTCACCGCGGTGCTGGAGCGCACCTGCGTGTACGAGACCCCGGACGGCGTGAGGCGCCTGGCCAACAAGCGGCTCCTGATGGTCGAGCCCGAGAAACTGCCCATCAAGCGCCGCCGCGTGGGATAGGCTTCGGGTGGAGAGAGCTATCGCGATGGGATTGGGACCCATGGATCGCAACCTGGCGCTGGAGCTGCTGCGCGTGACCGAGGCCGCAGCGCTCGCGGCCGCTCCCCTCCAGGGCCGTGGCAACAAGGAGGAGGCCGATCAGCGCGCCGTGGACGCCATGCGCACCGCGCTCGCCTCGGTGGACATGCGGGGGACGGTCATCATCGGGGAGGGCGAGAAGGACGAGGCGCCGATGCTGTTCTTCGGCGAGGAGGTCGGCAACGGCATGGAGCCCGAGGTCGACGTGGCCGTCGACCCCATCGACGGGACCCGGCTCACCGCCAACGGCCAGCCCGGCGCCATGTCCGTGGTCGCGCTCGCCGAGCGGGGGACCATGTTCACCACCCACGTCCACTACATGGAGAAGCTGGTGGTGGGGCGCCGGGCCCGGGGCGTGATCGACATCGAGATGCCGGTGGAGTGGAACCTTCGCCGCATCGCCAAGGC
>DASRBU010000254.1:0-6651 GCA_035653475.1 Candidatus Dormiibacterota bacterium
CGCCTTTCTCGTCACCCGGGCCTTCCGCGGTCCGGCCATGTTCTCCAAGACCACCGACGGCGGCCTGACCTGGAGCCAGGGTCGGGTCATCTTCGACCCGGGCCAGAACAACCAGACCATCGGCAACCAGATCGTGGTGCCCACCGCCGGCCCGGCCAAGGGCGTCCTGATCGACGGCTTCGCCCTGATCATCAACCGCGCCTTCGGCAACCCGCACCGCGTCTCGCCCCTGAGCGTGGCCGTGATCCGCTCCACCGACGGGGGCGCCACCTTCTCACCGCCGATCGTCATCAGCCCCCTGATCGACGCCCCGGTCACCATCGCCGGCCAGCCGGTGCGCACCGGTGACGTCCTGCCCGGGTTCGCCGCCGGGCCCGAGGGCAACCTCTACGCGGTCTGGCAGGACGGCCGCTTCAGCCCCACCGGAGCTGCCAAGATCGCCTTCTCCATGTCCACCGACGGCGGCTTGAGCTGGAGCGCACCGATCCGGGTCGACCAGTCCCCGGGGGACGCGCCGGCCTTCACCCCCTACGTCCACGTGGCCGCCGACGGCACCATCGGCGTCACCTACTACGATCTGGAGAACGCCACCGCCGCCCAGCCCGGCCTGACCGACGAGTTCATCGTGCACTGCCATCCGGCCACCAGCGACTGCACCAACCCGGCCAGCTGGGCCGCCGGGGGTGAGACCCGGCTCAGCACCACGGGCTCCTTCGACATGACCACCGCGCCCGAGGCCGGCGGCTACTTCGTCGGTGACTACGAGGGGCTGACCAGCTCCGGGACCACCTTCGACCCCTTCTTCGTCATGGCTCGGCCCATCGCCACCCGGGGGTCGACCGACCCCTTCGCGACCACCGCCGGCTGAGCCCTCCCGGCCCGGGGCCGACCGCCGGTCCCGGGCCGTCCCCCGATCGTCGCCTCAGAGCGACGCCGGCCGGCCGGTGGTCGGGGTGCCGGCCTCGTCCTCCCCCACCCCCCGATCGAGGAAGCGCTCCAGCGCCTCCACCAGCGGGACCCGCAGGGCGTCGAGGTCGACGTGCGCTGGATCCGCGCTCCATTGCAGGCACACGCCCTCCACCAGCCCCAGGACCAGGACCGCGAACTGCTCGCAGCGAGGTTGGCGCCCGAAGCGCCGGAGGGCGGTGCGCAGGAAGCCCTCGACGCTCGTCCTGGCCTCGGCGAGGTACTCCGCGATCGGACCCTCCGCCCGCCCCGCCTGGAGCCGCGACTCCAGCGAGAGCGCCACGTACTCGGGGTGGGACCGGTACCAGCTGAGCGCGAACTCCACCGCCCGGTCCAGCAGCTCGCGCAGCGAGGCCGAGCTCGCGGTCAGCTCGTCCAGGGTGCGGAAGGCGGCGATGCGCTCGGCGACGAGGGCGTCGAACAGCGCCTGTTTGGTGGGGAAGTGGTGATACAGCGCGCCCTTGGAGGTTCCGGCCTCCCAGGCGATCTGGTCCATGGTGGTGCGGCCGTAGCCCTGGCGGGCGAACAGCCGGGCGGCGGAGCGGAGGATGAGGCTCCGCGTCTCCGCCGCCCGCCGCTGGGCGGAGGTGGGCCGGCCGGCTCCGTCGGTCATCGCTCTGCGATCACCGGGTATCCTACCGACTGACCGGTCGGTCGTTTCCGGTCGGGGCTTCGGAGCCCTCCTCGACCCCGGCCGACGGATATCCCGATGCAGCCGATGAGCAAGACGCACCCGGTGCGGATCGTGGTCGACAGCAGCACGTGCCTGAGCCCGGCGGAGGCACGTGAGCTGGGGATCACCGTCGTCCCCATGCGCATCGTCGTCGACGGCCGCAGCTACCGCGATCTGATCGACATCTCGCCCACCGAGTTCTACCGCTCGCTCCGCGAGGCCAGGGTCCAGCACACCACCTCGGCGCCGACCCCCGGCGACTACCTGGAGGCCTTCCAGGCCAGTCCCGGGGACGTCCTCTGCCTGACCGTGGCCTCGTCGATCAGCAGCATGTACCAGGCGGCGAACTCCGCCGCCGGCATGGCGCTCGGCCACCGGATCGAGGTCGTCGACTCCGGCACCGCCGCCGGGGGGCTGCGGCTGCTGGCCGAGGACGCGGCCAGGACGGCCCGGAGCGGCTGCCCGCTGGAGGAGATCGCCCGGCGCGCCCGCCAGCTCTCCCGCCGGATCCAGGTCCTGGGCGTGCTGGGCAGCCTGGAGCACATCGCTCGCAGCGGGCGCATCCCCCAGATCGCCTCCTGGGGGACGTCGGTGCTCCGGGTCATGCCCCTGGGTCGGCTGAACAACGGCAGGCTGGGCCTGGTCAGGCTGGTGCGCGGCTGGCGGGCCGCCCTCCAGGCGCTGGAGGCCGAGATCACGCGCGGAGCCGCCGAACAGGGGGCCGGGGCGGGCGGCAAGGGCCTGCGCTGCACCGTCTTCCACGCCGACGCCCTGGAGGTCGCCCAGCAGCTCGCCGAGCGCCTGCACCGGGCCACGCCGGAGGCCGAGCTGGGGCTGTCCGAGTTCACCCCGGCCATGGGCGTCCACACCGGGCCGGGCCTGCTCGGGGCCGCCTTCTTCGTCGACGACCGGCAGCCGGGGGAATAGGGCGCGGGGTTGCCCGGACGTCCGGGCAACCCCGGGACCAGGGTCAGGGGGTCGCGCCGCGAACGGCCTCGCGGGCCGCAACCACCCGGTTGCGGATCGTGCCCACGCCCTCCACCTCGGCTTCGCACACGTCCCCCGGGCGCAGGAACTCGGGAGGCGTGCGGGCGAACCCCACCCCCTCCGGGGTGCCGGTGGCGATGAGCGTGCCGGGCAGAAGGGTCATGCCCACGGACAGCCAGGCGATGAGGGCGTCCACGGGGTAGATCATGTCCCGGGTGCTGGCCTCCTGCTTGACCACGCCGTTCACGCTCAAGCGCAGGCGCAGATCCTGGGGGTCGGGGACCTCGTCCCGGGTCACGATCCAGGGCCCGCAGGGGCAGGAGGCGTCCAGGCTCTTGCCCTTGAACCACTGGCCGCCCCAGCCGTGCTGGATGTCACGGGCGCTGACGTCGTTGACCACCGTGTAGCCGAAGACGTGCTCCAGGGCGCGCTCGCGGGGGATGTTCACGCCCGCCCGCCCGATGACCACGCCCAGCTCGACCTCCCAGTCGATCTGCTCGCTGATCCGGGGATCGACCGGGAGGTCGTCGTACGGTCCGGCGATGCTCGTGATCGCCTTGGTGAAGATGGTGGGCGGTCCCACCTCGGTGCCACGGGCGCGGGCTCCCTCCTCGGCGTGCTTGGCGTAGTTCCGGCCGATGGCCAGGACATTGCCCCGGGGCGGGTCCAGAGGGGCGAGCAGGGTCAGGTCGTCGAGCTGCCGCACGGCCGAGGCGACGGGGGCCGCCTCCAGACGGTCCAGCAGCCGGCGCACCGCGGCCAGCGCCTCCTCGCCCCCCTCGATCAGGGAGAGGAGGTCCGGCGGGGGGGCCGGCGCGCCCACCGCCCTCGCCAGCTCGTGCAGGTCCACGACCTCGTCCCGACTGCCCGGACGGAGCGCTCCCGGCCGCCGTCCGCCGTCGTCTCGGAACATCAACAACCTCATGGGTCACCCCCTTTCCGCCCTCTCCGGGCGTCACCTGAACCTCGGCTCTCGGGCACGGCTCGGCGAGGCCCTGCCCGTCGAGGAGCCTCGGCCGGGCCGCCCCCAGCTCGGCAACTGCTGAGACCATAACGCAGCCCCGCAGCCGCCTCCGGCGGCCTCCTCAACGGAAACGCCCGGGGCTGAAGGCGGCCACCGGGAGCGCCGTCCTTCCCTCCAGGACGAGGTCCGCGGCCGCCTCGCCGATCACGGGCGCGAACTTGAACCCGTGCCCGGAGAAGCCGCCCAGGACCACCAGCTCTGGGGCCGACGGGACCTGGCCCACGACGAAGTGGAGGTCGGGGGTGTTGGTGTACATGCAGACCTCGGCCCGCTCCGGCCAGGGCTCGAGCCCGATCAACGTCTCCGCCACCAGTGCCGCCACCGGGGCCAGGTCGCGATGCCCGACCCGGCGATCGAGGCGGTCGGGGTCGGTCGCCGCCCCGCCGTGATGGATGGCCACCTTGACCAGACCGGCCAGGTCAGGCCTGGCCCACGGACCCTCCAGGTCCGGGTCGGCGGGCAGGGCGGGGATGCCGTACCCATGCCACCCGCCGCGGTCGCGCATGAAGGGCGGGAAGCGGTGGGGGCGGAACCGCTCCTCGTCCTGGGGCCGGAACCAGGCCATGACCTGGCGCTCCACCCGGAGGGGGAGGCCGAGGTCGGGCAGCAGCGAGGGCAGCCAGGGGCCGACGCTGACCACCGCCCGCGCCGCCCGGAAGCGGCGGCCGCCGGCCTCCACCGTCACCCCTCCCCCCTCGACCTGGACCCGGCTCGCCCGCAGACCGGTCAGCAGACGGGCCCCCAGGGCCACGGCCCGCGACGCCGCCGCCCGGATCGCCGGCTCCGGCCGCAGGATCCCGGCCTGGGCCTCCCAGAGCACCACCTCGTCCGGGCCGATCCGGTGCTGGGGGAAGCGACGCCGCGCCGCCTCCGCCTCCAGCAGGCGATGGGGCAGGTCGTGCTCCCGGGCGCTGCGCAGGGCGCCGGCGACCAGCTCGCCCTGGGGAGGCCCGATCATCAGGGCGCCGGTGGTGGTCAGGAGCCGGATCCCGGTCTCCGCCTCCAGCTCCCGCCACAGCTCGAAGGCCCGCCGCACCAGGGGCACGTACCCGGACCCCTCGTAGTAGGCGCTGCGGATGAGCCGGGAGCCCCCGTGACCGGAGCCCCGGTCGTGGCCGGGGGAGAACCGCTCCAGGGCCAGGACCGAGGCCCCTCGCCGGGCCAACCGCCAGCAGGCCATGCTACCCATGGACCCCACGCCGACCACCAGGACGTCGGCGTCCCGGTCCTGCGCGGTCACCCGTTGGGCCAGGGCGAGCGGCCGGGGCGGCGGCGCCGGCCCACGGGTGGGCCTCCGGAGGGCGGCTCCGATCGCGAGCCGGCGGCCGATCCGGGACGATCCCGGCCGCGGAGCTCGCTCCGAGGGGACGCGGGGCCGGCGGCGAGCGGCTGGGCGACGGTCCCGACCCGCGCCGCCCCCGCCCTCCCGACCCGGGGTGGGCGGGACGTGTCGGACGCGCTCGCCGGGAGGGAGGCCCCGGCCGCGGTCGCCAGGCCGCTCGGGGGCAGGTGGAACACCGCCACGATCATAGGCCGGCGATGAGGACGGCCACGATCCCGCTCAGGAAGATGCCGTCGAAGGTCCCGGCCCCGCCGATGGAGGCCACCGGCGCCCCCAGGTCGCGGAGCCGGCCGAGGTGGAGCAGATCCGCCCCCACCAGGCTCCCCACCACCCCGGCCACGTAGGCCACCGCCGGCACCGGTCCCTCCCTCACCAGGAAGGCCATCCCGGCCGCCAGCAGGGGCGGCAGCAGGCCGGGGACCACGATCCCCACCCCCTGGACCGGCCGTGCCACCAGATAGACGACGAGGCCGACCACGGCTGTGGCCAGGAGGGTGCCCCAGCCGAGGTGGTCGTGGACGACGAGGTAGGCGGACAGGGCCGTGGGCACGACCGCGCCCCCGAGGTTGACCGCGATCACCGTGACCTGCGGGATCCAGACCGGGGGGATGACGTACCGCAGGCCGAACACCGACACCACCCGGGTCGGCCAGAGCGGTCGCCGCGAGCGCAGGCGGGCGACGGGAAGGTTGACGCCGCTGCCCAGGATGGAGGCGGCGAGCACCGCCAGCGCCCAGCCCTGGTCCAGCCCCAGCCGCCGGTAGACGTAGCCGAGGACCCCGACCTGGAGGAAGACGGCCAGGGCGAGCAGGACCAGGGCCAGCAGCCCCACCAGGGGCCAGGCCAGCGGCCAGTGCAGCAGCGGGTGTCGGGGCCAGACCCGGTTCACCTGCCCCCCGTCGGGGAGGCGCCCCGGGGGGGTCGGCACCGCATCCCCGGGCGACCCGGCCCCTCACCTCCCGCTCCCTCCACGGCCGCCATGATAGGCGACCCCACGCGGCCCTGGTCGGATCGCCCCTCGCTGCGAGAGACTGGAGCGGTGAGTGATCGGGGATTGCGGATCGAGGAGCGGGAAGGGGTGAGCTGGATCCGGATCGAGCGTCCGGAGGTCCGGAATGCCTTCGATCCCCCGCTCCTGGCCGAGCTGACCCTGGCCGTCCGTTCCAGCCGGGCCGGGGTGCTGGTGATCACCGGCTCGGACGGCGCCTTCTGCGCCGGTGGCCACCTGGGGGAGCTGGCGGAGCCGGAGCCGGAGCGCCTGCGCGAGCTGTTCGAGGGGGCCTGGCGGCTGTTCACCGAGATCCGAACCCATCCCTCGCCCGTGATCGCGGCCGTCAACGGCGCCGCCGTCGGCGGTGGCAACGAGCTGGTGGTGGCCTGCGACCTGGCCATCGCCGCCGAGAGCGCCGTCTTCGGCCAGACCGGCCCCCGGGTGGGGAGCGCCCCGGTCCTGGGCGGGACCAACCTGCTCGCCCTCTCCATCGGGGAGAAGTGGGCCAAGGAGGTCTCCTTCCTCTGCCGTCGCTACACGGCCCGTCAGGCGCTGGAGCTGGGCTGGATCAACGCCGTGGTCCCGGACGAGGAGCTGGAGGCGGAGGTCATGCGCTGGGCCCAGGAGCTGCTCGGCACCAGCCGGCGCTACCTCGAGATCGCCAAGGT
>DASRBU010000255.1:0-2091 GCA_035653475.1 Candidatus Dormiibacterota bacterium
TCGAAGTGGTTGTAGAGGCTGCCCTCGGAGACGCCGGCCTCGCGGGCGATCTCCCTGGTGGTCGCGTTCACCACGCCCCGCTCCCTGATCACGCGGGCGGCGGCGGCGACGATCCGCTCCCGCATCTGAGACCTTGCCGGCTCGGGCATGGGTACCTCCGTGGTCATCATGGCTTGACCTCTGGGTGAGCGCTCACTCATAATTGGGTGAGTGCTCACTCAGCATACGACGAGGTGGACCCGGCAGGGAGGTGGGAGCATGGGGGCGACGGTCGTCAAGCCCGATCCCAGGTGGCCCTCGGTGCGGCTATGGGAGCCGCTGCCCCACGGCTACCTCCACCTCGCGGCCGCGGTCGAGCCGCCGCCGCCCCTGCGAGGAGGTCGGGTTGCTCGGCCGGGGCGAGGCCACCTTCCGGGCCGGCGGACGCCGACCGTCGACGTGGGTCGGTCGTGATCCTGTCCGGGGGGCCCCACCGGTTCCGGAACACCGGCTCGGCGCCGCTGCGCACGACCCGCATCCACCCCCGGCCCGGGGCGGGGACGGAGCGGCCCGAGCCGCGGGAGCGCTCCCGACCGGGGCGAGGGACCCGATGAGCGCCGCGGTCCAGGCCCGCCCGGCCGACGCCCCCGGCCTCGCCGCGCGGCGCTGGGGGGCGCTGGCCGTCGTCTCCCTCGCCCAGCTCGTGATCGCGCTCGACGCGACGATCGTGAACATCGCCCTGCCCGCGGCCCAGGGCATGCTGGCGCTCTCCGACGCCGACCGGCAGTGGGTGATCACCGCCTACGGCCTCGCCTTCGGCGGCCTGGTGCTGCTCGGGGGCCGCATCGCCGACATGGCCGGTCGGCGGCGGACGTTCCTGGTCGGGCTGCTGGGCTTCGCCGCCGCCTCGGCCCTGGGCGGGGCGGCGACGAGCCTCGGCATGCTGGTCGGGGCCCGGGCCCTGCAGGGCGCGTTCGGCGCCCTGCTGGCCCCGACCGCGCTCTCCCTGCTCGCGGTCACCTTCGTCGACGCCCGGGAGCGGGCGCGGGCGTTCGCGGTCTACGGTGCGATCGCGGGCAGCGGCGCCGCGGTGGGCCTGCTCCTGGGCGGCGCGCTCACCCAGTACCTGGGCTGGCGCTGGTGCCTCTACGTCAACGTCCCGATCGCGCTGGTCGCAGCGGCAGGGGGCCGGCTGGTGCTGCCCGAGCCGCGCTCCGCCGGCGAGCAGCGGCTCGACCTCCTGGGCGCGGCCCTCGCCGGCGGCGGCCTGGTGGCGCTCGTCTCCGCGTGCTCGCGGGCGGTGACGAGCGGGTGGACCGCGGGGCTGGTGCTGGGGCTCCTGGCGGCGTCGGCCGCGCTGCTCGGGTCGTTCGTGCTGCTGGAGTCGCGCATCGCGCATCCGCTGCTGCCGCTGCGCCTCCTGGCCGACCGCGACCGTGCCGGCGCCTGCCTCTCGGTGGCGCTGGCGGTGGCCGGCCTGCTCGGCCTCTTCCTCTTCCTGACCTACGACCTGCAGGTCGTGCTCGGCTGGTCGCCGGTCGTGGCCGGCCTCGGCTTCCTGCCCCTGTCGGCGAGCGTGATGCTCAGCTCCCAGGTCCTCGCCGGCCGCCTCCTGCCCCGGGTCCCGCCTCGCGCCCTGATCGTGCCCGGGCTCCTGGTGGGGGCAGCCGCCATGCTGCTCCTCTCCCGAACCACCGCGGACACGGGCTACGTCTGCCGCGCGCTGCCGGCCGAGGTCCTGCTCGGCCTGGGCATGGGCTGCGTGTTCGTGCCCGCGTTCGGCCTGGCGGTCCGGGGCGTGGCGCCGGGCGAGGCAGGTGTCGCCGCGGCCCTGGTCACTGCCGCCCAGCAGGTGGGCGGCTCGGTGGGCACGGCCCTGCTGAACACGATCGCCGCCGGCGCGACCGCCGCCGCCCTGGCCGCGCGGGGACCGGGCGCCGGCTCCGAGGCGCTCATCCAGGGTTTCTCCACCGCCGCCGTCTGGGGTGCGGGAATCCTGACCCTGGCCGCGGCGCTGGCCGCGGTCCTCGTTCGTGCTCGCCGGGACGCCCCGCCGAACCGGCAAGGAGGTTGATCATGAGCACGGCACGTCGCTTCCGCTTCGGCGTCGTC
>DASRBU010000256.1:0-2371 GCA_035653475.1 Candidatus Dormiibacterota bacterium
CGCCGCCCCGCTACCCGGGATGCCCCCTCTCCGGCTCCGGCGCCGACGTCCCCCGGGCCTCGGCGCCCGAGAGCAGGGCCCCCAGCCGCTCCCAGACGCCCTCGCCCGGGCCGGCCCTCAGGGAGCGCTCCAGCGCCCGTCGCCGCCGCGCCGCCTCGACGCAGGCGGCATCCGGGTGCAGATAGGCGCCCCGGCCCGGCGCCCGGCCGGTCGGATCGAGCGCGAACCGGCCGTCGGGACCACGCACCAGCCGCACCAGCGCCGCCTTGGGGGCCTGCCCACGACAGCCGGCGCAGGTGCGGATCGGTTCATGCCGGGTCCTCCCCATCCTCCTCGACCGCCCTGATGTCGACGCGCCAGCCGGTGAGCTTGGCCGCCAGGCGGGCGTTCTGCCCGTCGCGACCGATGGCCAGGGAGAGCTGGTCCCGCGGCACCCGCACGTGGGCGGTCCGGCTCCCGTGGTCGAGGCTCACGTCCACGACCGAGGCCGGCCCCAGGGCATGGGCCACGAACCGACCGGGATCGGGATCCCAGGAGACGATGTCCACGTGCTCGCCCCCCAGCTCGGCCAGCAGGGAACGGTGGCGCACGCCCCGCGGACCCACGCACGCGCCCACCGGGTCCACGCTCGGCTCCCGGCTCGCCACCGCGACCTTGGTGCGCAGCCCCGGCTCGCGAGCGATCCCGCGCACCTGGACGATCCCGGTGGCGATCTCGGGCACCTCGGCGTCGAGCAGCCGGAGCACGAAGATCCGGCTGGACCTGGACACCCGTACCTGGCCGCGGCGGCTCTGCGGCTCCAGCACGGCCACCGTCACCGGGCGGCCGGGACGCAGGTGCTCACCCGGGATCTGCTCCTCGGGGGGCATCCAACCCTCGACCTTGCCCAGGTCGACGTAGACCGTCCCCCCCTCGTCGATCCGGTCCACCACCCCGCTCGCCAGCTCACCCTGGCGGCGAGCCATCTCGCTCAACGCCCGCTCCCGCTCCAGGTCGCGCAGGTGGCGCATCACCGCCGAGCGCGCGGTCTGGGCGGCCAGGCGTTTGAAGTCGTCCACCGGCAGCTGGTGCTCGGAGACGCTGCCGTCCACCTCACGGCGCCGGAGCAGGACCTCGATCTCACCCGTCTCCGGAACCAGCCGCACGCTCACGTCCCCGGGGGGCTCGAAGGCCCGCTTGTAGGCCACCGCCAGGGCCTGCTCGACCGTGCGCCGCAGGTCGTCCAGGGAGACGCCCACCTCGGCGCTCAGCTGCTCCAGGGCGGCCAGCGGCGATTCCGGCTCGCTCATGACGACAGGCTCGCGACCAGACGGCCGGCGATGATCTCCGGCCAGCCCAGCCGAACCGGCTCCTTCCTCCGGCCCAGGACCGTGATGCCGGCGTCGTCCACCTCGGCCAGGACGCCCTCCAGGACGACCTCGCTGTTGCCCGAGCGGTAGCGGACGTTGACGCGACGGCCCAGGAAGCGCTCGTAGTCGGAGGGGCCGCGGAGCTGGCGCTCCGCGCCCGGCGAGGAGACCTCGAGCGTGTACGGCCCCGGGATCAGATCCGCCTGGTCCAGCAGCGGACCGGCGACCTGGCTCACGCGCTCACAGTCGTCGAGGGAGACGAAGCCCACGGGCTTGTCGATGGTGATGCGGAGCGTGCGGCCCCCGCTGCCCGCCTGCTCCAGGGCGTAGATCGAGTACCCCATGTGGGTCAGGGTCGGTTCGAGCAGCTGCTGGATCTCGTCGAGGGGCCAGGTCGGCATGGCCATGCTCCCTGCAACAACCCTATCGACCTACCTGACCGGCTGCAGCCTCCGCCACACGACCAGCAGGGGGGAGGCGTTGAAGATCGAGCTGTAGGTACCGGACACGATTCCGATCAGCAGCGCCAGCGCGAAGCCTCTGATGGTGTCGCCGCCGAACACCAGCAGGGCCAGCAACACGATCACCACGGTGAAGCTGGTGATGAGCGATCGGGCCGCGGTCTGCATGATGCTCAGGTTCACGACCTGCTCGAAGGTGAGGCGATGGGCCACGATCATGTTCTCCCGGATGCGGTCGAAGACCACGATCGTGTCGTGCACGGAGAACCCCACCACGGTCAGCACCGCGGTGAGGAAGAGACTGTCGATCTCGCCGATCCGCAGGTCGAGGACCCGTCCCAGGATGGAGAAGATGCCGGTGAGCAGGAAGACGTCGTGGAGCAGGGCCAGGAGCGCGCTGCCCCCGAACTGGAACCCGGCCCGCCAGCCGCCCTGGACCTTCCGGAACCGGAAGGCCAGGTAGAACAGGATGCAGATCGAGGCCACCACCAGGGCCACCACCGCCCCCTGGACGATCTCCCGGGCGATGGTGGGCCCCACCTGGGTCACCGAGCTCGCGGT
>DASRBU010000257.1:0-7206 GCA_035653475.1 Candidatus Dormiibacterota bacterium
GCCAGACGCGCTCCCACTCGACCTCCACCCCTTCCTCGGCGGCGATGCGCCGGCTGGCCTCGCGCGCACCCGCCAGCATCCGCTCCAGCCCGCCCGGGTCCAGGTGGCGCTGGTCGAGCGTCATCTCGCACCAGCCCGCCACCGCGGTGGGGATGCCGGGCGCGGCCGTCATCCGCCCGACCGTGCCCACGCCCCCCTCGTCCCTGGCCAGCCGGCGCACCTCCAGCGCCAGCCGGGCCGCCGCCGAGAGGGCGTCGCGGCGCGCGTCCATGGGGGTGGAGCCGGCGTGCGCCGATTGGCCCCGGAACCGCACCAGGTGGCGCTCCACCCCGCAGGTCCCGGTGACCACGCCCAGGGGAAGGCCGAGCCGCTCCAGCACCGGACCCTGCTCGATGTGCAGCTCGAGGTAGCCGGCGGCCTCGCGCAGGAGGCGGCCCGACTCCTTCATCCGCTCCAGCTCGACCCCGCAGGCGGCCAGGGCCTCGGGCAGCGGGACGCCCTCGGGGTCGCGCAGCCGGCGGGCCTCCTCCAGGTCGAGCGTGCCCGAGCAGGCGCTGGAGCCCAGCAGCGAGCGACCGAACCGCGCCCCCTCCTCGTCCGCCCAGCTGACCAGGCGCACGGTCAGGGGAGGCTCACCCTCGGCCGCCAGCCGGCGCAGGACCTCCAGGCCGGCGAGCACGTCGAGGCAGCCGTCCAGCCAGCCACCGTTGGGCACCGAGTCGAGGTGCCCCCCGATCAGCAACGACCGCGGAGAGCGGCCGGGGAGCGTGAGCCACTGGTTGCCGGCCTCGTCGATCTCGTGCGCCACCGGCAGCCCGGCCGCCTTCTCCGCCAGCCAGTCCCGGGCCCGGAGCCAGGTCGGGGTCCAGGCCACGCGCTGGGCGCCGCGCTCGTCACCGGTCAGGGCCTGGAGCTCACGCAGCTCCCTCACCGTCCGACCTGGATCGAGCGCGCTCATGCCGGCCCCATCCCCGGACCCCGGCTCGGCGCGGTTCCGGGCCGCAACCGGCATCGCCCCCGGGCGGCTCGCCGCCCGCCGGGCTCAGGCGGCCGCACCGCGCGCGACCGGGAGCGTGGCCCCGAAGGGGGCGCGATGGATGAACTGCCCGTCTCCCGGGCTGCCCACCAGCCGGCCGCCCTCGACCACCACCTTGCCCCGCACCATGACCAGCTCGGGGGCGCCGACCACCTCGGTGCCCTCGAACAGGTTGTAGTCCACCCGCGAGTGGTGGCTGCGGGCGGAGAGGGTCACGCGCCGCTCCGGGTCGAAGACCACCAGGTCGGCGTCGCTGCCCACGGCGATGCAGCCCTTCTTGGGGTAGAGGCCGAAGATCCGGGCGGGGTTGGTGGCGGTCAGCTCCACCAGCCGGTTGAGCGAGATCCGGCCCTCCCTGACCCCGAAGTGGTGCAGCATCATCAACCGATCCTCGAGGCCGGGGCCGCCGTTGGGGATCTTGGAGAAGTCGTGCCGCCCCAGCGTCTTCTGGCCATCGAAGTTGAACGGGCAGTGGTCGGTGGAGACCACCGAGAGCACGTCGGTGGCCAGCGCCCGCCAGAGGTGCTCCTGGTGCTCCCGGGGCCGGGGGGGCGGCGTGTAGACGTACTTGGCCCCCTCGAAGTCGGGCCGCTCGAGGTAGCTCTCGTCGATGAAGAGGTACTGGGTGCAGGTCTCGCCCATGACCCTCCAGCCCATCGCCCGGGCCCGGGCGATGGGGTCGATGGCGTCCTTGCAGGTCACGTGGACGACGTAGAGCGGGGCGCCGGCCACCCGGGCCAGCTGGATGGCTCGGTTGGTGGCCTCGCCCTCGACCTCGGGCGGCCGGGTCCGGGCGTGCCAGATGGGCTCGGTGTGCCCCTCCTCGAGGGCCCGCTTGATCAGGACGTCGACCGTGTCCCCGTTCTCGGCATGGACCATGACCAGGGCTCCGGTCCGCGCCGCCACCTCCATGACCCGGAAGAGGGTCTCGTCGTCGACCATGATGCTGCCCTTGTAGGCCATGAACAGCTTGTAGCTGGTCACGCCCCGCCGGGGGACGGCGGCCAGGTCCTCGAGCGTGCCCCCCTGCCGGAGGTCGGTGACGGCCAGGTGGAAGCCGACGTCGATCACCGGCGGCGTGCGCTCGATCTTCTCGTGCCAGGTGGCGAGCGCGTCGGGCAGCGTCTGACCCGGCTGCTGCAGGCAGAAGTCGATCAGGGTGGTGGTGCCGCCGTGGGCGGCGGAGACGGTGCCGGAGGTGAAGTCGTCGCAGGTCACCGTCCCCCCGAAGGGCATCTCCAGGTGGGTGTGGGGGTCGATCGCCCCCGGCAGCACGTAGGCGCCGACGGCGTCGATCACGCGATCGGCCGAGGCCTCGAGCCGGGCGCCGATGGTGGTGATGACGCCGTCCTCGACCAGGACGTCGCCCACGTAGTCGTCGGTGGCGGTGACGATCCGACCACCGCGGATCAGCAATGAGGGCATGCTTCGACCTCCCCTGCCATCGTCGTCGCGGGACGCGGACGGTCGGCACGCGCTTCCCGGCCCTTCACGGCAGCAGCTGGGTGAGCTCCCCGTACAGCTCGGGCCGGCGATCGCGCAGGAACTGCCAGGTGTTGCGCACCTCGCGGTTCATCTCCAGATCGACGTCGCAGACCAGCACCTCGTCCTCGTGGTCCGAGGCCCGACAGACGATCCTGCCCCGAGGGTCGCAGAAGTAGGAGGAACCGTAGAAGCGGGCCTCGCTCAGCGGGGTCTCGACTCCGACCCGGTTGATGGCCGCGATCCAGTAGCCGTTGGCCACGGCGTGGGCCGGCTGCTCCAGCTCCCACAGGTACCTGGACACCGACTCCACCGTGGCCGAGGGGTTGAAGACCAGCTCGGCCCCCTTCAGGCCCAGGGCTCGGGCCGGCTCCGGGAAGTGTCGGTCGTAGCAGATGAGCAGGCCCACCCGTCCCACCGAGGTCTCGAAGACCGGGTAGCCCAGGTTGCCGGGCTTGAAGTAGAACTTCTCCCAGAAGCAGGGACCGACGTGGGGGATGTGGGTCTTGCGGTACTTGCCCACCACGCTCCCGTCGGCCTCGATCACCACCGCCGTGTTGTAGTAGACGCCCGGCTGCGCCTCCTCGAAGAAGGGCACGACCAGGACCATGCCCAGCTCCCGGGCCAGCCCCCGCATGCGGGACACGGTCGGCCCGCTCTCCGGCTCCGCCGTCGCATACCAGCGGGGATCCTGCTCGGCCGGGAAGTAGGGGCCGTGGAAGATCTCCTGGAGGCAGGTGATGCGGGCGCCCTGGGCGGCGGCATGCCGGACCAGCTCGACGTGGCGCTCCACCGCCTCCTCCTTGGGTAGGTTGGCGTGCGCCTGGACGATGGCCGCCCGGACCGTGGTCACGGCGCCCCTGCCCCAGGTGGCACCGTCCGGGCGCTCTGCCGCCAGGCCGGGATCAGCTCCGACCCGAAGATCCGCATCTGTCCTGCCGGGTCCTCTCCCATATCGTAGTTGTTGAACTGCGTCATCCCCACCGCCTCCAACCGACGCAGCTTGGCTCGGACCTCGTCGACCGAGCCGATGACGCAGAAGCGGTCCACCACCTCGTCGCTCACCCAGGAGGTGTGGCGGGCTCCCATCCGGCCGTGCTCGGCGTAGTCGTAGCGGTCCCGGACCCGCACGTACTCGGTCAGTTCCGCCGGCAGCTGGTCGGGAGCGTACCTCCGCACCAGGTCGATGACGTGGTTGGAGACCAGGGCCGGGAACCAGCGGACCTGCTCCCGGGCCCGGGCCCGATCGGGGCCGACGTAGGCCGGCGCCGCCACCTGCACCTCGATCTCTGAAAGCCGTCGCCCCGTCCGCCGCGCCCCCTCCTCCACGTGACCCAGGAACCAGGGGATGAGGTCTGGGTCGGCCAGCTGGAGGATCACCCCGTCCGCCACCTCGCCGGCCAGCCCCAGGGCCCGGGGCCCGTAGCCGGCGATCCAGATCCGGACCTCGTGGCCGGGCGACCAGGCCAGCCGAACCGTGGCCCCGTCGACCTCGACCGGGCGGCCGGCGACCAGCTCCCGGATCACGTGGCAGGCCCAGCGCAGGCGGTCCAGGGAGACCGGATGGGCACCGATCACCCGCTGGGCGCTGTCCCCTCGCCCGATCCCCACCTCCATCCGCCCGCCGCTGAGCTCGTTGAGGGTGGCGATGGCGCTGGCGGTGACCGTGGGGTGGCGGGTGGCCGGGTTGGTCACGCAGGGGCCGATGCGCACCCGCTCGGTCCCCTCGGCGATGAGGGCGAAGATGGGGTAGACCTCCTGCCAGAGGACGTGCGAGTCCCAGAGCCAGACGTAGTCGTGGCCGGTCTCCTCCGCGATCCGGGCCAGCTCCACGGTTCGCCGGAGCGGCGGGTCGGGCTGGAAGGTGACCCCGAACCTCAGCATCCCCGTCGCCCCCCGAGGCTCACACCGTGACCGGGCTGGGCTCGCGCCGGGCCGGAGCCGGGAAGAGCGCGGTGAGCAGGTAGTAGACGAGGAAGGCCGCCACCAGCCCCACCACCCAGCTGTAGTCGTAGAGCGGCCGCAGGGGTGCGATCAGGCCGGCGGCGGGGAAGGGGCCGGCGGTCCCCGGCGCGGTGTAGGCCCCTCCCACCGCGAGCACCGCCCCCACCACCAGCGCGACCAGGCCGCGTGGGTTCCAGCCCCCGCTGTAGGTGTAGAAGCCGTTGACCTTGTAGAGGTCCAGCAGCCGCAGGTTGGTGCCGCGCACCAGCCAGTAGTCGGCGATCAGCACCCCGGCCACCGCCCCCAGCAGCCCGCCGTAGAAGCCGAGCCAGGTGTAGATGTAGATGTGGGGGTCGGCCAGCAGGCGCCAGGGCTGGATGACGACGCCGATGATGCCGGTGAGCAGGCTCCCGGTCCGGAAGCTGATCAGCCTGGGCAGGGCGTTGGAGAAGTCGTAGGAGGGGGCCACGGTGTTGGCGGCCACGTTGACCGAGATGGTGGCCACATCCAGGGTGAAGAGGGCCACCACCACCACGATGGGGTTGGTGAAGCGGCCGGTCAGCTCCACCGGGTCCCAGATCGGCTTGCCGAACACCACCACCGTGGCCGAGGTGATGAGCACCGCGATCAGGGGGAAGAAGGTCATGGTGGTGGGGAGCCCCAGCACCTGACCCACCATCTGCTGGCGCTGGCTTCGGCCGAAGCGGGTGAAGTCGGGCATGTTGAGGGAGAGGGTGGACCAGAAGGCGATCATCGCCATCAGGGAGGGGAAGAACAGCGCCCAGAAGCCCGGCCCCCAGCCGAACTTGCCCCCCTGGCTCAGGATGGGGCCGAAGCCGTGGGCGGCGACCAGCATCCAGATCAGGAGGAAGAACGCGACCACCAGCACGAAGGGCGCGGCCCAGTTCTCGAACCGCCGCAGCGTCTCCATGCCCCGGAGGATGATGGCCATCTGGATCACCCAGAAGATGGCGAAGCTCAGCCACTGGGTCCAGGGGATGCCGGCCAGGGGCGCCACCTTGAGCCAGGCGCTCCCGAACAGCGCCCCGGCCAGGGTGTACACGGCCTGGCCCCCGATCCAGCTCTGGATGCCGAACCAGCCGCAGGCGATGAAGGCGCGGAGCAGGGCGGGCACGTTGGCGCCGAAGACGCCGAACGAGGCCCGGGCCAGCACCGGGTAGGGGATCCCGTACTTGGTCCCGCCGTGGCTGTTGAGCAGCATCGGGATCAGCACGATCAGGTTGCCCAGGGCGATGGTGATCACGGCCTGGTACCAGGCCATCCCCAGCGCGATCAGGCTCGAGGCCAGCAGGTAGCTGGGGATGTTGTGGGCCATGCCGATCCAGAGCGCGGCGTAGTTGTAGGTGGTCCAGGTCCGTCGCTCGATCGGCACCGGCGCCAGGTCCCGGTTGTACAGGGGGCTCCCCCTGATCTCCCGGTCGCTGTCCAGCGTCACCCGGCCGTCGGGCAGCACCGTCTGCCCCCGATACAGCTCAGCCCTCGCCACTTCCCGTTCCTCCTTGCCCTGCACGGTCCGCCTCAGCCCGACGCCAGCTCGTCGGCCAGGGTCAGCACCTCGTCCAGCACCCCCAGTCCCTCCTCCAGCTCGTCCCGGCCCACGATCAGCGGCGGTGCCACCATCACCACGTTGAAGTGGGTCATGAGGTAGAGCCCGCGCTCCAGCGCCGCCCGCCGCAGGCGGGCCATGGGCGCCTCCGCCTCCCCCTCGGCGTTGAAGGGGACCAGGGGCTCGCGCGTGGCCCGGTCGCGCACCAGCTCCAGGCCCCAGAACAGCCCCAGCCCCCGCACCTCCCCGATGCTGGGATGGCGGTCGGCCAGCTCCGCCAGCCGCCGCTCCAGGTGCTGGCCCTGACGGGCGGCGTTGGTCACGATCCCCTCCCGCCGGTAGGTCTCGATGGTGGCCACGGCGGCGGCGCAGGCCAGAGGATGGCCGCTGTAGGTGAGCCCGCCCTGGAAGGCGTGGTCCCGCAGCCAGGCGGCGATCGGCTCCGAGACCACCACCGCCCCCAGGGGCACGTAGCCGGAGTTGATGCCCTTGGCCACGGTCATCATGTCCGGCACCACGCCCCAGTGCTCGCAGGCGAACCACCTGCCCGTCCGGCCGAAGCCGGCCATGACCTCGTCCAGGATCAGCAGCACGCCGTGACGGCGGCAGACCTGCTGCAGGCCCTGGAGGTAGCCGGGGGGCGGGACGATGATGCCGTTGGTGCCGGTCACCGTCTCCACGATCACCGCCGCCACCGTCTCCGGGTTCTCGTACTGGAGGATCTCCTCCAGGTGTGGCCCCCCGGTGCAGACCGGGCAGGGGTCGGGATGCCCGGCCGGGCAGCGGTAGGTGTAGGGATCGAGCATGCGGACCACGCCCGGGACGCCGGGCTCGGCCGCCCAGCGACGGGGGTCGCCGGTCAGGGTGATGGCCCCGGCCGTGGCCCCGTGGTAGGAGCGGTAGCGGGCCACGACCTTCTGCCGGCCCGTGTACCAGCGGGCCAGCTTGATGGCGTTCTCGTTGGCCTCGGCGCCCCCGTTGGTGAAGAACGACATGGTCAGGTCGCCGGGCGTGATCTCGGCCAGCAGGCGCCCCAGCTCGGCGCGGCGGTCGTTGCCGAGACCGGGGGCGATGTAGCACAGCCGACCGGCCTGCTCCTGGATGGCCCGCACCACCGCCGGGTGCTGGTGGCCGAGGTTGAGGTTGACGAGCTGGGAGGCGAAGTCGAGGTAGCGCC
>DASRBU010000258.1:0-10537 GCA_035653475.1 Candidatus Dormiibacterota bacterium
CGCGGGGGCCGACGGCAGCAGCATCGCGGCCCCCAGGCCGAGCAGGGCGATGACCACGACGGTGAGGAGCGCCGCCGCGAACGGCCGGCCGCCGAGGGCCGTCCCGGAGACCAGCACGGAGCCCACGATCGCCGTGCCCAGCGAGGAGCCCAGGTTCGAGACGCTGCGCGAGAGGCCCGAGATCTCGCCCTGCTCCGGCTCCGGGAAGCTGGACTGGACCACGTTGACCGAGGCCGTCAGCATCACGCCCACGCCCATGCCCATCAGCAGCAGCCCCGGGATGAAGGCGGCGATGGCGGACGTGTACGGAGCCAGCAGCAGGAGGAGAACCATGCCCAGCGCCGTGGCCACGAAGCCGGCACGGACCAGGAACCGCTGCGAGCGCCGTCTCGCCAGCCGCCCGGCGAGGGCCGAGGTCAGCAGCATGCCGATGGTCGCCGGCGTGAGGATCAGCCCTGTCTCGACGGCGCTGTAGTGCCGGACGGTCTGGAGGTAGACCGAGATCACGAAGGACGCGCCCTGCAGGACGAGCCACTGGATGTTCTGCGTGACCAGCCCGAGGTTGGAGGCGCGGCTGCGGAACAGCCGGGTGGACAGCAGCGGCTCTCGGCCGGCCCGCTCCCGCCGGCGGACGTGGAGGAAGAACCCGAGCAGGATCAGAGCCCCGATGCCCATGAGCGGCCAGACCGGCGACACTCCGCCCTCGTGGATCAGCACCACGCCCCCGATGGCGAAGTCCTGCTTCGCGATGAACCAGCCGTACGCTCCCGCCTGGAGGACGCCCAGCACCACGAAGAGCAGGCCGGCTGCCGAGAGGGCGGCGCCGACGACGTCCAGCCGGGGATGTGCGCCCTCCACCCTCGGCTCGACGATCCGGCGGCTCAGGATGAGGACCAGCGCGACGACGGCGACCTGCAGGACGAAAGCGGCCCGCCAGCTGATCCCGGTCGTGAGCAGACCCCCGATCAGCGGACCGCTCGCGGCACCCATCCCCGCCGCGCCGCTGATCACGCCGAACCCCTTCGCCCGGGACGACAGCTCGCTGGTCGACACCGTGACCAGGATGTAGATGGGCGGGATCAGCAACGCGGAGCCAACCCCTTCCAGGATCGAGTAGCCCAGGATCAGCGCCGGCTCGCCACGGGCCAGGGCGGCGAGGAGGGCGCCGAGACCGTAGATCACGAGACCCAGCGCGAAGCAACGCCGCCGGCCCCAGATGTCGCTCAGCTTGCTGCCGGGGATCATCAGGGCCGCCATCGTGAGGGTGAAGAGCGTAATGGCCGTCTGCACGCCGATCACCGTCGTCCCCAGGTCGTGGGCGATGCTGGAGACGGCGACGTTCATCGCGGTGCAGGCATAGCTGGCGATGAACTGGGCCAGCGCGAGCGGAACGAGGAGCTGGCGGGACATCGGGCCAGGCAAGCCTCCCCCTACGAGGTGCCCCAGGGGCCGAAGCAGCGTCGGGAGCCGGCGGGCGGCTCCCCGCCGGCCTGGATGGACCGGTGGGCGCACTCGCGGAGCCGGTCCACCCTCCGGTCGCCCACCGCGACCCCGACCATCGGGCGCTCCGGCCGCCCCCGCCGCTCCGGTCGGCGGAGGGAGCGGAACGTCGGCTGCTCGGCCAGGTCCCCGCTGACCCCGAACGGGTCGCCGGGCCTCGTCGGGTCGCGGTCCGCGGCCGGCGTCTCCGGCCCGGCGTGCCTCACCTCCGTCATGACCGGAACGTAGACGGCGGCCCGCGGCCGGGCATCCTCCCGATTGGATGAAAGTGCCGGCGCGGCTTCCGGCCGAGGGCCATGATCGCCGTCCAGGAGCTTCGGTGCTCCTCGATCCTTGCCCGCGCCGCCACGACCGGCGGAGCGTGCTCCTCGGACGGCAGGTCGGAGACGGACCCGAGGGCTCTCTCACCGGGTGTGGTCGGCTCGGATATCGGATGCCGTGTACGGGCCGAGCCGGCCACCCACTCGCCGATCGGCACCGGACCTCGCGGCGCCGGACCCGGACCAGGACCTCCCGACGTACGCGCCGGTCCCGGGTCCGGATCACGAGCCGGTCGTGCCAGACCCCCAGCGGCTCGCCGCTGCCCAACTCGGCCGGGCGGTCCGTGGCGGGGTCGTTCGGCCCCACCTCCGTGCCGCCCTCCACCGGCTCGATCCAGGCCCGGGGCGCGTCGCCCGCACCAGCTCGTGCAGCGGCCCGCCCCCGTACCCGACGCGCACGGCCGACGCCACCAGGAGATGCCGGCGGACCAGGTCGAACCGGCCGCTGACGAGGGAGGGCCGTGGAGCACGTTCGCCCGGCCAGGCGGTCGTTCGGTGGCTCCGGTTCGCCGGCCGCCGGGTCGAGCCCGACCGCGACCGCGCCCGGGAACGCGACGCACAGCCCGGGGTCCACTGCCCGCCTCCGCTCCCGCGCCCGGCATCCCGGCCGGCCAGCGCAGCGGCGTCCGGTGGCCGCCGCCCGGATGCTCGCGCAGGGCGTGGTGCCGCAGGTCGAGGCGATCGACCTCGCCGGCACGACTCGGGCACCGGTAGGCCGCGACCTCGGGCCATCGTCGCTGCCGCTTGGCCTCGCCCCCTCTCACGACCGTCTCCGACGTTCCCCCGGAGCCGGAGGCCCGCCCGACCTCGCACGCCGAACGCCAGCCACGGGGAGCATTCCTCGTCCGGGCGTCCCGGGCATCGGTGACACTGGCCCGGGAGGGTCCGCCTGCTGCCGGCGCGCGCCAGCCTGGGGAAGGCTCACCTGCGGCGCCGCGGATGGGCTCGCGCCTGCTGGTGACCGCATCCCGGGGCCCGTCTCATCCCATTCGGACGATCCGGAGGCCGGCGCCCGGCCCACGATCGGGTCACGTTGGACGCGAACCGGTCGCGGTAGCGGCGGTTCAGGGGCGCCGTGTTCGGCGGAGGGCTCGCGGCCGGCGGAAGCGTCCGGAGAGGTCCGTCGTCCACCGGGTCGCCGATCGTGTGTCCAAGAACCTGTCCAACCTCCCGCGGGTTCGCACGCCCTCCGACGGGGGTGACCCCTAGCGTGGTCGATGGACGCACGGTGGGCCAACTCAGCACCGGGAGGACGCGATGCGGATCGTCGTCGACCTGAACCGCTGTCAGGGCTACGGGCAGTGCGTGTTCCTGGCCCCCGGGGTGTTCGAGCTGCAGGGTGAGGAGGCGCTCATGTACGACCCCGGCCCCGACCGGTCGCAGCGCGTGCCGGTCCTGCGCGCCGCCGCCGCCTGCCCCGTTCAGGCCATCCGCGTCGAGCATGGTCATTCCCTCCCGCCAACGCAACCCTCTCCCGGCCCTGGGGAAGAGGGTCGGGGAGGGCGTGGCCGAAGATGAGCATCAGGACTGGCAGGGACGAGGCGTTCAGGACCAGCGGCCGGGTCGTCATCGTGGGCGCCTCCTTGGCCGGGCTGCACGCCGCGGAGACCCTGCGCAGGGAGGGGTTCAGGGGGCGGCTGACGCTGGTCGGCGACGAGCCCGACGAGCCGTACGACCGACCGCCGCTGTCCAAGCAGGTCCTGGCGGGACGGTGCCCGCCGGAGTCGACGGCGCTGCCCCACGCCTGCGCGCTCGACGCCGAGTGGCGGCTCGGCACCCCCGCGATCGGCCTGGATCGGGCCGGCCGCCGGGTGCGCCTGGCCGGGGGCGAGGAGATCCCGTTCGACCGGCTGCTGATCGCCACGGGCACGCGAGCGCGACCCTGGCCGAACCCGGCGGAGGCCGCGCTCGCCGGCGTGGTCGCGCTGCGCGGCCGGGACGACACCAGGCGCCTGCGCCAGGAGCTGGCAGCCGGGCCGCGCCGGGTTCTCGTCATCGGGGCCGGCTTCACCGGCTCCGAGGTCGCCTCGGTCGGTCGCGAGCTGGGCCTGCCGGTGACGGTCGCCGAACGAGCGGCGTCGCCGCTGGCCGGCGCGCTGGGCGGGGCGATCGGTGCGGTCGCGGCGCGGCTGCAGCGCGAGCACGGGGTCGACCTCCGCTGCGGGGTGACCGTCACCTCGCTCGAGGGGGACGCCAGGGGACACGTGCGCCGCGCCTACCTCGACGACGGGAGCGCGCTGGACGCCGACGTCGCCGTGGTCGCGCTCGGCACCCTCCGCAACACGGAGTGGCTGCGGGACTCCGGGCTGGGGGCGGGCCCCCGGGGCGTGGCCTGCGACGCCGGCTGCCGCGTGTTCGATATGTACGGCATCGTCACCGACGATGTCTTCGCCGCCGGCGACGTCGCCCGCTCGCCGCACCCGCTGTTCGGGTTCGAGTTCCTGGCCCTCGAGCACTGGAGCAACGCGGTCGAGCAGGCCGAGGTCGCGGCCCACAACCTGCTGAGCGCCGAGACGGAGCGGCGGCCCTACCTCCACGTCCCCACCTTCTGGTCGTTCCAGTTCGGCGTCGGCATCGAGTCGGCCGGCGTGCCCGCCCTGGGCGAGGACGTGGTCGTGGTGCAGGGATCGACCGACGATCGCCGCTTCGTCGCGCTCTACGGCCACCAGGGCCGCACCGTGGCGGCGGTCACGTTCGATCAGAGCAAGTGGCTCGACTTCTACCTGGAGCAGATCGAGACCGCGGCCCCGTTTCCGCCCCGGTATCGCACGGTCGATCAGCCGGCGCAGCGGCGGGTGGTCCCGGCCGACTTCCCCGACCCGGCGGTGCCCAGCCACGGCCCCATGGTCATCAGGACCGGGCATTCGCCGACCGAGCGGGCGTGGACGCTCGTGCCGGCGCAGGGGTGACGTCGATGACCGCGCAGACCGACCTGCTCGCGCAGATCCTCGACCATGCCAATCGTGCCAACCCCTACCCGCTCTACGCAGAGCTGCGGAAGACGCCGGTCCTCCGCGCCCACGACGGCAGCTACGTCGTCAGCCGGTACCGCGACGTCGTGGGCCTGATCCACGATCCGCGGGTCGGCCTCGGCAACACCAGCCAGGGCGATGGCGACGGCGTCAGCTTCATCGCCATGGACCCGCCCGACCACGACCGGCTGCGGCGGCTGGCGATGCGGCACTTCGAGCAGTCCGATGCGATCCGACCCGAGCTGCAGCGCATCGTCACCGGGCTGATCGACCGCATGCAGGGGCGCCAGCGGATCGACCTCGTGGACGACTTCGCCTACCCGTTCCCGGTCACGGTGATCTGCGATCGGCTCGGGGTGCCCCACGAGGACGAGCCCCGCTTCCACCCGTGGGCCGACGCCATCGTCGGCGGCCTCGACCCGCGCCCTGGCCGGGCGGAGGCGGCGGCCGAGGCTCACGTCGAGATGACCCGGTACCTGTCCGCGCTGGTGGAGCGGTTCCGCGCCCAGGGGAGCGCCGGGCTCCTGTCGGGACTGGCCAGCGACGAGGGCATGACCACCCAGGAGGTGGTGGCGGCGGGGCGGCTGCTCCTGATCGCCGGCCATGAGACGACCGTCAACCTGATCGCGAACGGGATGCTGACGCTGCTCCGCCATCCCCACCTCCTGGACCGGCTGCGCGCGGACCCCGACCTGGCCATCCCGCTCGTCGAGGAGCTGCTGCGCTACGAGCCGCCGGTGCAGCTGATCCGCCAGCTGTACTCGACCCTGGACGACGTCGACGTCGCCGGCACCACCATCCCGAAGGGCTCGCGCGTCACCCTGGTGCTGGCGGCGGCCAACCGCGACCCTGCTCGCTTCCCCGATCCCGATCGGTTCCACCCGGAGCGGCCGGACAACCAGCATCTGGGCTTCTTCGGCGGTATCCACTACTGCTTCGGCGCCGCCCTGGCCCGGCAGGAGGTGCAGGTCGCGCTGGCCGAGCTGGCGCGCCGGCTGGTGAACCCCCGGCTCCTCGAGGACCCGCCGCCGTACCGGCAGAACGCCACGCTGCGCGGCCCCCGTCACCTGCCGGTCGAGATCGACGACGTCGTGTGAGGCGTCCGCGCCGGCCCGAGACCGTGGAGCGACGCCGGTGGCGTGAGCACCCTCGGGCCCGGCGGACGCCGGGGGTCGCGGTCGCCCCCGAGGCCCTGGCCGCCGGCCAGGTGTTCCTGCATGGGGGGAGGATCGCCGCCGAGGCGGCCCCGCCGGCCGCGATGGCGGGCCTGGCGCGGTTGCGCGTCGGGCTTCGGTGGGCCGCCGCGGAGGTGGCGCCGGGCGCGGCCGAGGACCTGAGGCGGCTTCGCGCATGCCTCGAGGCCGGGCTGGTCGCCCTCGGTCCGGAGTACGCGCGCGGCGAGCGCACCGGTGAGCGCCTCTGCGCCGCTGGGGAGGCGGTCGAGAGCCTCGATGGATACGTCACCCGCCACCGCCCCGCCCGTCTGCTGACGGCGATCGTGCCCGTCCTCACCGCGGCGGTCGTGCGCGCCGTCGACCCCTGGACCGCCCTGGTCCTGCGGTTGGCCGGCCTTGCGCTCGCCCTCCCGCTGGCGCCGTCCGCGGCCGGCCGCAGCCGGCCGGCCATCTCGCACCGGCCGGCCGTCCGGGAGTCGGCGGACGAGGCGGTGACGCCGCTGCCGCCCGACCGGTCGCGCCGCCCGTCGAAACGGCCATGCGAGAGCGCACCGATACACGCCTAGGCCGACCGGGAGGTCGCCGAACCGTGGCGGTGTACCGCTACGGCTTCGTGCTGGCGATGCTGGTGGTGCTGCTCACGTTCGCGATGGTCGCGCCCCGCGGCGGGTGGGCACCGGTCGTCACCGCGGCCCTGGAGGCCGTCACGGTGCTGGCGGCGCTGTCCCGGGCCCGGGTGCGCCGCCGCCTCTTCGGCCTGACCGTGACCGCCTCCGCCGTGACCATCGGCCTGGCCGTGGCCGCCGCCTTCGGTGGCCGGTACCAGACCGGGGTCGCGGACGCGTTCGCGGCCCTGCTCCTGGTCCTGGTTCCGGTGGCGATCGCATCCGACTTCCGCCGCAACCTGACGGTCACGCTCGAATCGGTCACGGCCGCGATCTGTATCTATATCGTGCTGGGCTTGCTGTTCGCCAGCCTGGCGGCGGCGGTCAGCGCCATCGCCGGCTCACCGTACTTCGCGGGGCGGCCGTCGGCCGACACCTCCGACTACGTGTACTTCAGCTTCATCACGCTGGCCACCGTCGGGTACGGCGACTACGTCCCGGCGCTGCGGGTGGGACGGGCGCTGTCCGTCCTGGAAGGACTCATGGGGCAGCTCTACCTGGTCACCGTGGTCGCCCTGGTCGTCGGCAACCTGGGCTTGCGACGCCGATGAGAGGTCGGGTCCCTACGGAGCGTCGGTCAGCGCGCGGGGGCGATGGTCCCGAGCGTCGTCGGGTCCAGCCGGCCCGAGGTGGCACCGTGCTCGAGCATGTGGTCGAGTTCGATGGCCGTGTTGATGAGGCCCAGGTGCGTGAACGCCTGGGGGAAGTTCCCGAGCTGTTCGCCAGTAGGGCCGATCTCCTCGCCGTAGAGGCCGAGGTGGTTGGCGTAGGTCAGCATCTTCTCGAACACGAGGCGCGCCTCGTCCAGACGGCCGGCGCGGGCCAGCGCGTCGATGTACCAGAACGTGCACATCGAGAAGGTGCCCTCGTGGCCCTGCAGCCCGTCGGGCGACGCCGACGGGTCGTACCGGTATACGAGGCTGTCCGAGACCAGCTCCTTGCCCATGGCGTCGAGCGTCGACAGCCACTGGGGGTCGCGCCCGCTGATGAAGCCCTCGCGGGGCATCATCAGCAGCGAGGCGTCGAGCACCTCCGTGGCGTAGTGCTGAACGAACGCCTGGCGCCGGTCGCTCCAGCCGCGCTGCATGATCTGCTCGTAGATGCGGTCCCGCTCCGCCCGCACCCGCGGGATGTCGAGGGGCCAGCCCAGGTCCTCCGCCATCCGGACCGCCCGGTCCAGCGCGACCCAGTTCATGAGGCGCCCGTACAGGAAGTCCTGGCGACCGCCGCGGGTCTCCCAGATCCCCTCGTCCGGCTGGTCCCAGTGCTCGCACACCCAGTCGACGATGTCGCGGAACCGCTGCCAGCCGCGGCTGGCGGCGATCATGCCGCGCTGCCGGGCCAGGTAGATGGCGCCCGCCGCCTCCCCGTAGATGTCGAGCTGCAGCTGGTCGGCGGCGCCGTTCCCGACCCGCACCGGCCTCGAGCCGCGATAGCCCTCGAAGTGGTCGAGGGTCTCCTCCACGAGGTCCGAGGAGCCGTCGACCCGGTACATGATCTTGAGCGGGGCCTCGCCGGTGCCGTCGTGCTCCTGGACCCGGGCGACCAGCCAGCGTAGGAACTCCGCCGCCTCCTCGTCGAACCCGAGGCCCAGGAGCGCCGACACGCTGAACGAGGCGTCGCGAACCCACGTGTATCGGTAATCCCAGTTCCGCTCGCCTCCCACCAGCTCGGGCAGCCCGTAGGTCGGCGCGGCCACCAGCGCCCCTGTGGGCGCGTACGTCAGGAGCTTCAGCGTGATCGCCGACCGGGCCAGCGCCTCGCGCCAACGGCCCCGGTACGTCGACCGGTGCAGCCAGCTCGTCCAGAAGTGTCTGGTGTCCTCGAACATCCGCAGCAGCTGCTCGAACGTCAGCTCGCCTTTGCGTCCGGCCACGGCCGACTCGAGCATCAGCCCCGCGATCTGGCCCGGCCTCAGTCGCACCGTCGTGTGCACATCGTCGCCGCGGCGCTCAAGGGGGCTGACGGACCTGACCGTGAGCTCCATCCCGTCCGAGCGGAAGACGGCCGGTCCGTCGGTCATCTCCAGCTGATGCGACCGACGGCCGTAGTCGAACCGGGGGGCGCAGTGGATCTCGAAGCCCATCTCGCCGCGCACGACCCGCACCAGGCGGACGATCTGGTGGTGGGCCCTGGCCGTCTTCGGGTCCTCGATGGGCATGAAGTCGATGACCTCGCCCACGCCGCTGGGGGCCATGAGGCGCGTCACCAGTATGGCCGTGTCGGGGAGGTACAGCTGGCGGCTGACGCACTGTTCGTCCATCGGCGTGACGCTGCAGTAGCCGCCCCGCTCGGCGTCCAGCAGCGACGCGAAGATGCTGGGCGAGTCGAAGCGGGGACAGCAGAAGAAGTCGATGACGCCGCCGGTGGTGACCAGCGCCGCCGTCTGCAGGTCGCCGATGAGGCCGTGATCGGCGATCGGGGGATACCGCGCCTCCAGCGTGCCGGCCGGGCCGGCGGTCGGGATGGTGATGTTCCGTGCCACGGTGATCTGCTCCTCATACGGCCCGGGGGCCCTGACGTCTCCGCCCATCATCGATGGCCCGCCGGCCGTCTCATGACGTGTTCCGGGGCGGTGTAGACAAGAACCTGGACGGGGACCCGGGCACGGCGTGCCACATCCGGCCCCGGGCCGGTCGATCGGCACCTCGGCGACCTGGGCCACGAACCCGACCCGCCCGACCTCGTCCAGGCACCCCGCGGCCGCAGCCCGGGACGTGCATCCGGCAGGCCGGTCTCGTGGTCTCCTCCGGCGTCGATGCGCTCGGCGGCCCGGCGGGCGACGGCCAGGGCCGCGAAGCTCCGTACGACACGCCGATCGACGGCGGGCCGCCGGACGAGGCGGTGGCGTCCTCCCTCCGGAGCAGGCCGCTCGCGGGCAGAGCCTGCGCGCCCTGTGGCCCAACGTCGGCATCCCCATCCCGGTGCTCCAGAACCTGGACGACGTGATGCGGTCGATCACGGACCGGGCTTGCCCGAGGCGCTGCTGTGGGCAGGGGGCGGCCGGAACCCCCGTCGTCGGTGGCGCCACGGAGCGCAGCTGAGGGTCGTGGTCCGGAGCGAGAACGAGGCGACCTGCGGCAGCACGAGGCGGCGACGCCGGCAGGCCTCCCGGTTGAGGGAGATGGCTCGGGCGCGGCAGGCGGAGCCACGGGTCTCGGTCCTTCCTCCGCGATTGGCCCCGGACCCGACCTCCTCCAGGCGTCGGCCGGAGCGTCGACGCCGGGCGCGCCGGTGCCGGGAGCGGCGTGCGCTCTCCCTCGGCGGATCGCCGCCCGCGGCCGGCCCGGGCATCCGGCGCCTCAGCCGACCAGGAAGGCGCGATCGGCCCTCACGTCGAGGCAGCCGGGCACGAAGCCGGCGTCGGCGAGCATGGCCAGCAGGCGGGCCGTGCTCACCGGGAGGTCGCCCGAGACCTCCAGGTCGGCCCGGTACGCCTCCCAGGTGTCGGGGTTGCGCTGGTGGCCCTCGCGCTGCTTGAGGCGACGGAAGATCGGGTACAGCTCGGCCGACGGGACCTCGACCCGCTCGCTGAGCAGGAGCCGGCCGCCCGGCCGCACCGATCGGCGAAGCCACCGGAGCACGCCGGCCTGCAGCTCTCCGACGTGGTGGATGGCCTGCACGGCGAAGGCGGCGTCGACCGGGTCGATCCGCAGCCGGTCCAGCTCGGAGAACTCGCACTCCACCAGGCGCGCCCGCTCGCCGAATCGGGCCAGGCGCCGGCGGGCCTCGGCCAGCATCGCCGGCGACCCGTCCACCCCGAGCAGCCTGGCCTCGGGCAGCCGCTCCAGGACCATCTCCGCCACCACGCCCGAGCCGCACCCCAGGTCGAGCAGGGTGCGCGGCCGGACCACGTGTTCGAGCAGGTCGAGCAGCAGGTCGAGGTGCGCCTCCCGGGTGGGGTT
>DASRBU010000259.1:0-4114 GCA_035653475.1 Candidatus Dormiibacterota bacterium
GGTGAGCAGCTCCAGCGCATCACCGACAGCCACATCGGCCGCATCGATGCCATCGCCGGCCGCAAAGAGGCGGAGGTGATGGAGGTCTAGTGGCCGGGAGCCGATCCTCCTCCCCACGCCCGCTCGCGGCCGGAGCCTGCCGGCGGTCGCCGCTCCCCGCTTGGGCCCCCGGGGCGGCCCGGGGGTGGGATGGGGCCGCCCGTGCGCGGCCGGCGCCGGCCGATGTGGGGAGGAGGATCGGGCCGCGATGACGGCCCAGCCCCTCCCCGTTCCCCAACCGCTGGGTCCTCAGACGGGGAGGGTCCCGTACCACGTGGCCATCATCATGGACGGCAACGGGCGCTGGGCCCGGCTCCGGCAGCGACCGCACAGCTTCGGTCATCGCGCCGGGGTCCGCGCCATCAAGCGGGTCATGTACGGATGCGAGGAGCTGGGCATCAAGGTGCTCAGCGTCTACGCCTTCTCGACCGAGAACTGGTCACGCCCCCGGGCGGAGGTGCGGGCGCTGATGCGCCTCTTCCACGAGACGCTCCGCCGCGAGTTCGACGAGCTCAACGCCCGGGGCATCCGGATCGTGGTCAGCGGGCGGCGTTCGGAGCTCCCGGCCGGGATCCGCCGCCAGATCGCCGAGGCCGAGGAGCGGACGGCGGCCAACGCCAACGGCGTGCTCAACGTGTGCCTCAACTACGGCGGCCGCGCCGAGCTGGTGGACGCGGTGCGCTCGCTGATCGCGACCGGCGTCCGGCCGGACGAGGTCGACGAGCGGACGCTGGCGGCCCACCTCTACCACCCCGAGTTGCCCGATCCCGACCTGATCATCCGGACCGCCGGCGAGTGTCGGATCAGCAACTTCCTGCTCTGGCAGTCGGCCTATGCGGAGATCCATGTCACCGAGACCCTGTGGCCCGATTTCGACGTCGAGGACCTGAAGCGGGCGATCGCGGACTACCAGCGGCGGGTGCGCCGCTTCGGAGGGAGGCCGGAGGGAGCGGCTTCCGTGGGCTGATCCCTCGCCACCTGCCGCCGCTCGCGGTCCGGATCGTCAGCGGCGCGGTCCTGCTGGTGGCCCTGGTGGGTCTGCTCCTGGCGGGCCGGCCGGGGATCTCGGTCGTGGTGCTGGTGGTGGCCGTGCTCGCGCTCTGGGAGTTCCGCGGGCTCTGCGGCCGTATGGGCCTGCCGCCACCGCTCTGGCTCCTCCATCCGCTGGGGGTGTACCTCGCCTTCAGCGGCACCCTGCTGGAGGCGGTGCCCATGGAGCTGGCGCTCTCGGTCGCCCTTGTCGTCGGCCTGTCGGTGCTCCTGGTCCTGCCCGGCCGTCGCACCGCGCTGGGGCGCTGGGCGATGGCGTTGGCCGGAGCCCTCTACATCGGGCTGCCGCTCGACTCCTACCTGCTGATCTATCAGTCGGCCCCCGCCCCCAAGGCGCCGCTCTGGGTCCTGGTGGTTATCCTGACGGTGGTGGTCAGCGACTCGTCCGCGTTGCTGGTGGGCCAGCGCTTCGGGCGGCATCCCTTCTTTCCCGCCATCAGCCCCAGGAAAACGGTCGAAGGAGCGCTCGCCGGGCTGTTGTGCTGCCTGCCGGTGATGTCGCTCGGGGGGAGCCTCCTGCTCGGTCTGCCGGCCGGGCACGCCGTGGCGCTGGCGGTCATGGTCGGGGTCGCCGCCCAGGCCGGCGACCTGGTGGAGTCGCAGATGAAGCGCCTGGCCGGGGTCAAGGACTCCTCCAACCTCATCCCCGGCCACGGGGGCGTGCTGGACCGTCTGGACTCGCTGCTCTTCCCGCCGATCGTGGTGTACGCCTACGCCTCCTACCTGCACCTGCTGTAGCTGAGGGAAGCGATGGAAGAAGACCTCGTCGAACCGTCCCGGCCGGGGCCGCCCGGCCGACGGCCCGGGCCCGCTCGGGGCCATGGAGGGGAGGGAGAAGGCGCGGAGGAGGGCTCGGAGCGGCCCCTGCGGGTCGCCATCCTCGGGGCCACGGGCTCGATCGGGACCCAGGCCCTGGACGTGGTCGACCGTTTCCCGGACCGGTTCGAGGTCTTCGCGCTGGTCTCGGGACGCCGGGCGCCTCCCCGGCCGGCGCGGTACCGGCTCCGCTCGGGGGACCCGGACTTCGAGGCGCGGCTGGAGGAGGTGGTCACCCACCCCGACTGCGACCTGGTCCTGGTGGCGATCCCGGGGGCACGCGCCCTGGCTCCCACCCTGGCCGCCCTGCGGGCGGGCAAGAAGGTGGCGATCGCGACCAAGGAGGTACTGGTCATGGCCGGCGAGCTGGTCATGCGCAGCGCCGCCGCCGGCGCCATCCGGCCAGTCGACTCCGAGCACTCGGCCATCTGGCAATGCCTATGGGGGGAGAGCCGGGAGAGCGTGGCCAGGCTCGTCCTCACGGCCAGCGGCGGCCCTTTCTGGAGCCGTCCCGAGCTCGACCTGCGTCGGGTGACCGTGGCCGAGGCCCTGAACCACCCGCGCTGGTCGATGGGACCCAAGGTGACCATCGACTGCGCCACCTTGATGAACAAGGGGCTGGAGACCATCGAGGCCCACCACCTGTTCGGGATCCCGCTCGACCGCATCGACATCGTGGTCCATCCCCAGAGCGTGATCCATTCCCTGGTCGAGCTGGTGGACGGCTCGGCCAAGGCGCAGCTGGGCAACCCCGACATGCGCCTGCCCATCGGCCTCGCCCTCTCCTACCCCAGGCGGCTGCCGGGCGTGGTCTCCCCGACCCCCTTTCAGGACCTGGGGGCGCTGGAGCTGCATCCCCTGGACCGTCGTCGCTTCCCCGCCGTGGACCTGGCCCGGGAGGCCGCTCGCCGGGGGGGCTGCTACCCGGCCGTCCTGAACGCCGCCAACGAGGAGGCGGTGGCGGCCTTCCTGGAGGAGCGGATCGGCTTCGTCGACATCGTGCCCCTGGTCGAGTCGGCCCTGGCCGCCTTTCGGGGTCGGGGGGTGGGCGAGGGGTCGCGCGGTGATCGCCGGGTGCTGGAGGGAGCCGGCCGGGAGGCGAGCCTGAACGAGATCCTGGCCGCGGACGCCGAGGCCCGCGCCCACGTGCGGTCCAGGATCGGTAAGGTCGAGACATGAGCGGAGCGGACCCGGTGGGGGCGGCGACCACGCTCGCCCATCTGGCCGCCATCGTGGGCATCTTCCTGCTGCTGGTGATCCCGCACGAGGCGGGGCACTTCCTGCTGGCCAAGCGCTTCCGGGTGCCGGTCTACGAGTTCTCGGTGGGGATGGGACCGAGGATCGTCTCCTGGGCGCGGGGCGGGACCGTCTACGCCCTGCGCCTGATCCCGCTGGGCGGCTTCGTACGGCTTGCCGGCCTCGAGCCCGAGGACCCGAACCCGGACAGCTTCCACTCCAAGCCCGCTCGCCAGCGGTTGCTCATCCTGTTCGCCGGCCCGGCCGTGAACTTCCTGGTCGCCACCCTCCTCATGACCGGCGTGAGCCTGGCCCAGGTCAACTCGGATCCCGGCAAGGTGGTGGGCGTGCAGCGGGGTGGACCGGCCTACGCGCAGGGGATCCGCCCGGGGGACAGCGTCCGCTCCGTCGACGGGCGAGCGGTGGTGCACACCAGCGACATCCTGCGGGCGGAGCAGGCCGGCGGCGGCCGTCCCCTGCGCTTCGTGGTCCGGCGTCCCGACGGCTCGACCTTTGCGCCGACCATCGCTCCGCGCTACGACGCCGGCACGAAGCGGTACCTGGTGGGCATCGAGACCGCGGCCGTGGTCACGCCCCTCCAGGCCCTGGGCGCCGGCCTGGCCTTTCCCGTGGTCTCGACGGTCGCGATCGGCGAGGGCGTCTACCAGGTGGTGAGCGGGCAGATCCCGGGCGGCCTGCTGGGGCCGGCCGGGCTGTCCGGGCCGGTGGGCTTCGGCTGGATCGCCTACCAGGCGGCGGCCCAGGGACTGCTCCAGTACCTGGGCATCGCTGCCATCCTGTCCATGGCGCTCGGCCTCACCAACCTGCTCCCCATCCCGGCGCTGGACGGCGCCCGGATCCTGGTCGTGATCCTGGAGCGGCTCCGCGGTCACCCCTTCGATCGCGAGCGGGAGATGGCCGTGCAGCGGCTGGGGCTGTACGCCCTGCTAGCCTTGATGGCGTTCATCACGGT
>DASRBU010000260.1:0-4947 GCA_035653475.1 Candidatus Dormiibacterota bacterium
CCACCGTCAGGGGAGAGTCCTATGCCTTCTGACGTCTACACGGGCGGGAAGAACGTGTACGGATTCCCGCTCGGCATCCTCATGCTGGAGTCGCGCTTCCCACGCATCCCCGGCGACGTCGGCAACGCCTCGACCTGGCCCTTCCCGGTCCTCTACCGAGTGGTCGAGGGTGCGGGGCCGGCAAGGGTCGTGCGCTCGCTCAAGGAGAGCGGGCTCGTCGACGCCTTCGTCACAGGCGCTCAGGAGCTGGTGCGGGCAGGGGTATCGATCGTCACCACGAACTGCGGGTTCCTTGTCCTCCACCAGCGGCAGATCCAGAGGTCGATCGGGGTCCCCTTCCTCAGCTCGAGCCTGCTCCAGGTTCCCTTCCTCCAGTCGCTCCTCCCGCCCGGCCGCCGTGTTGGCGTGCTGACGATCGAGCGCCGCTCCCTCAGCGACGAGCATCTCGCCGCCGCCGGAATCGCGGGGGATATCCCGATCGTGGGCATGGAGGAGGTCGGCG
Source organism: Candidatus Dormiibacterota bacterium (assembly GCA_035653475.1). GTDB lineage: Bacteria > Chloroflexota > Dormibacteria > Dormibacterales > Dormibacteraceae > CADDZO01. The sequence continues at coordinate 503 of DASRBU010000260.1, forward strand.
GCTACTTCGTGGAGGTGATCCTTGGCGATGGGGAGGAGCTGGACGTCGCGCGTGCCCGTGACGAGCACGTCCAGGCGGCACGGCTGCTGCTCCGTCGCCACCCCGAGGTCGGCGCGATCGTTCTCGAGTGCACCAACATGCCCCCCTACGCCGCGGCCATCCGCGAGGAGACCGGGCTGCCGGTTCACGACCTGACCACCTTCGTTGGTTGGGCCTTGGCTGCCGAGCGAAGGAGGGAGTTCGAGGGCTGGATGTGAGCCTCGCTCCTCCAGCTGGGCTCGGGCCCGGCTCTCCGAGCGGGGAGGCAGCGAAGAAGAGGCGGCGGTGGGGCTCCTCCAACTCGGCTGGGACGCGTGCCCGTCCTCCACGGTCAGGTGCCGACCTCTCTCCGGTGGCCGTCGGGGTCGCGTGGTGGTGACGAGGCCCGAAGGATGCTCGATGGACCGGCGCCGTGGCACCAAAAGGGAGGCTCAGGTCGGGGACGGTCGTGAGGCGCCGACCAGCACGACCCCCAGCACCGCCGGGGTGGTGCCGCGATTGCGCCAGGCGTGCCGAGTGCCGTTTTGCCCCACCACGTCCCCTGGATGGAGCGCGACCTCCTGGCCCTGGTCGAGCTCCAGCCAGAGGTTCCCCTCCAGCACGAACACGTAGTCGACGCTGTCGGTCCGATGCATGCCGCCGGTCCCGGGCTCGAACCGCTCGGCCAGGCCAGGTGAGGCGACTCGTTGCTCCGCGGCCGCGCGCTCCGGGTCGAAGTCGTCGCTGGCGAAGACCGAGTCGGGCGGGAAGCGGACCACCAGGCAGCGGGTGCCTCCTGGCCGAGGCACGAACGAGGTGACCTGAGGGGTGGGGTCGGCGCCCGTGGTCGGGATCGGCTCTCCCGGCTCGGTGGCCCAGACCAAGGTCTCGCTCATCCCCGGGATGTGCTGGTAGTCGTGGGAGCGGGGCGGGACCTGGTCGCTGACGATCGTTGAGGTCCCGTCCGGTCGGTGCCCGGTCACGATGCGTCGTACCCTCATCTCCCCGCGTACCCCATTTCCGTTCGTGGTGTGAGGCCCATCGCCTCTGCGAACGCCACCAGCTCGCCCTCGATGTCAGGCCCATGGGACTGTAGAGAAGCCCGCTGAACTCGGCGGCTTCGAGCTCGGCGACGCGTGCGCGGACCTCGGCTGACGTCCCTGCGTTGGTCGTGCGGCGGAGGAGCTCCTCGCTGATCAAGGGGCGCTCCGCCTCGGCCAGGTCGAGGAGGTGGTTGCGGTGCAGCTCTAGGTGGCGGCGTCGGTCGTCGACGGCGGCCATGAGCTCGGCGAAGCGCGCAGTCTCGGGGAGATCGGCGGCAGCCCCGTGCTGGCCGAGGTGCAGGTGGAGGGCGGCGGCCGGTCCCACGGCCTCCACCACCCGTGGCGAGGCCAAGGTCTCGTTCTCCCGCAGGATGGTGCAGGGGAACTGGGTGTAGACGGGCTTTCCCGAGCCGGCCTCTGTGACGCGACCGTGGCCGAGGTTGGTGACGATCCCGTCGGCGATGCGTTGGCCAACCTCGTATCCCCGGGGGCCGTGGGCGGCGATCCAGATCAGCACCTCGGCGGGGAGGCTGACCCGGGTTCGCGGGCCGTGGCACAGGCCGACGATCGCCCTCTCCCACTCGATCGCCTCCCCGTGCAGGAGCCGGCGGAGGGCGGTCGCGAAGCGTTCGACCTCCTCCCAGCGAACGGGCCGCTTCCCGATCATGGCCTGGCTCGTGAAGCCGGCGCCGATGACGACGTCGACCCGCCTCGGCGCCAAGGCCTGGAGCGTGACGACGGCTCCAGCGGTGGCCACGAGGTGGCGAAGGCGGGGCGTGGTCGCTGACACCCCGATGCGGATGCGCTTGGTCAACGATGCCGCGCCGGCGAGCGTGATCCAGGGGTCGGCGAAGATGGCGGGCGAGTCGTACACCCAGGCGCGCTCGTACCCGAGCGCCTCGGCGAGCGCGATGTGCCTTGGGGTCTCGACGGTGGGGGCGAAGAGGCTGCCGATCCTCATCCCGGTCCTCTGCCGTGAGCTGGGGGGCGTCACTCCCACAGAGCCTCGTTGAGGACTCGGGTCGTGTCGAGCAGGGCGCCTGCCAGCTCGTCCTCCCGTCCGTAGAACCGCTCCGCGGGGGCGGCCACGGTGACCGCCGCGAGCGTGCCAAGCGCGTCCCTGATCACCGCCCCCACCGCGCAGATGCGCTCGGTGTGCTCCTCCCGGTCGAAGGCGACCCCGGTTCGGCGGACCTGCTCGAGCTCGTCCAGGAGCTGGCTGCGGCTGGTGATCGTGTGCGGGGTCGGCCGCGGGAGCTGGGCGGGGAGGATGAAGTCGAGCGCCCTGGGCGGCAGCTCGGCGAGCAAGGCCTTGCCGTTGGCGGTGCAATAGGCCGGGAAAGCCTCACCGACCACCGAGGCGGCACGCAGCCGGCGCTCTGAGGCCACCTGATCGATGAACCGGACCTGGCCGTCGAAGGGCACGGCCAGGTCGACGGTCTCTCGGACCGTGCCGGCCAAGCGCTCCAGGAAGGGTCGAGCCACGATCAGCAGCTCGCGGCGGCTCCGGACCGCGATCCGTGCCAGCTCAGCTCCGATCCGGATCCGCCTGTCCACGGTCGTGGCCAGCAGGCCCTCGCGCTCCAACGTCTGGGCGATCCGCTGCACGGTGCTGCGGGGGAGGCCGACCCGAGCCGCCAACTCTCCGATCCGGAGCCCTCCCTCGGAGTCGTGGAGGCAACGCAGGATGCTGACCGCTCGGGTGGCGCTCCAGCCCCCTGCCCTCGGCGGCCATGGTGGTCCTCGCAGCGCTCGTCGCCGCGGCCCTGGGCAACGTCCTCAGCCGCTCGACGCTCGATCTGGCGGTGACCTTGCTCGGTTACGTGGTGCTGGCCCACGCCTGAACGCCCTGGCGGGGTTCGGTGGCCAGGTCTCCCTGGGGATGGGGGCCTTCCTCGGCACCGGTGCCTATGCCGCCACCTTGCTGATGATCCACGCCTCGGTCCCGTACCCCGTTGCCATGGCCATCGCCGCCGGGGCCGCTGGGCTGCTGGCGCTCGTGATCTCGGTCCCGCTCCTGCGCTTGCGAGGCGACTACTTCTCGGTCGGCACCCTGGCGGTGACGCTGGCGCTAGAGGCGCTGGCCCTGAACTGGCCCTACGCCGGGCGGTCCCAGGGCTTGGCGGCACCGGTCGCCCTGCTGCCCAACTCGATCTCCTTGTACCGGCTGGCCGTGGCGCTGGCCGCGGTCTCTTCCTTGGTCACGGTCTGGCTCCAGCAGAGCCGGTTCGGGCTCCGCCTGATGGCGGTTCGCGACGACGAGGTGGCGGCCACCGGCCTCGGGGTCTTCGCGTTCTGGCATCGTCTGGTGATCTTCGTGGTGTCCAGCGCCCTCACCGGCCTGGTCGGGGATCTGGTCGTCCTCCAGCAGATCAGCTTCGAGGCGACCGGCATCCTGAGCATCAACTGGACCATCGACTCCTTGCTCATGACCGTCATCGGTGGCATGGGCACGTTCGTTGGCCCCATCCTGGGCGCGGTGCTGCTCGACCTCGGGGTGAACTCCGTGCTGGCGGGCCTCCAGAGCCATGGCCTGGTGATCGAGGGCCTCCTCCTCATCGCGATCGTTCGCTTTGCCCCCAGGGGCTGTGGCCGCTCGCCGTTGAGGTGGGGGCCGCGTGGCTGCGCCGCGTCTGCCGACGTCGGGCGGACGGGGTGGTGCCGTGAGCCGACGGGCCTGGGGACCATGCGCGGCGAGGCCGTGCGGTGCAGGCGGCCTTGCCCTGGTGGGAGGGGGGCACGCCGAGAGGTGGAGAGGTGCAGGGAAAGATCGCGGCCGAGGAGCATTTCGTCACCCTTGACCACGAGGAGTACGTCTCCTCAGCCTGGATGAGCCCGGCGGCCCGCCGTCGGGTCCTGGCCTCCCTCCTGGACGTCTCCGAGGAGCGGCTCGCGGCGATGGATCGCCACGGCATCGAGATCGCGGTCCTCTCCCTGGCGGCTGAAGGGGTGCAGGCGGAGTCGAGCCCGGCTCGGGCGATCGCCCAAGCCGCTGGGGCCAACGAGGCCCTGGCCGAGATCGTCGACCGTCATCGGGAACGGTTCGCCGGCCTGGCTGTCGTCGCCCTCCAGGATCCGAGGCGGCGATCGCGGAGCTCGAGCGAGCGGTGAGGGACCTCGGGTTCAAAGGCGTGTGCGTCAACGGCTACACGAGCGTCGGCGAGGATGGGGAGTACTACGACCACCCCTAGTTCCTTCCCTTCTGGGAGCGCCTCGCCTCGCTCGAGGTCCTGCTGTACCTCCACCCGCGCTACCCGCTGCCGGCCCAGCGGCGCATCTACGCGGGACGGCCGGAGCTGCTCGGTTCCACCTGGGGGTTCGGCGTCGAGACCGCCACCCATGCCCTTCGCCTCGTCACGAGCGGGCTCTTCGACCGGGTTCCGG
>DASRBU010000261.1:0-9438 GCA_035653475.1 Candidatus Dormiibacterota bacterium
CTGGCCCTGGAGCTGGACCGCAGGCAGGGGCGGGAGAGCTTCCCCCTGGAGCTGGTCCGCCGCGCCTCCCGGCTCGGGCTGCGGACCATGCGGGTGCCGCGCGAGCACGGCGGGCTGGGCACCGACCTCCTGACCGAGGCCATCGTGATGGAGGAGATCTCGGTTGGTGACTGCGGCTTCGCCATGACCCTGGCCCACGCCTGGCGGGAGGGTTACCTGCTCGCCTGCCACACCAGCCCCGAGCAGCGGCGACGCTTCCTGCCCGAGTTCATGGCCGACGACACGTACCTCACCGCCTACGCCCTCACCGAGGAGCACGCAGGCAGCGACCATGGGTTTCCCTACGCCGGCGACCTGGAGGCGGGGATGCGGACCTCGGCGGTGCTGGAGGGCGACCACTGGGTGATCAACGGCCGCAAGCGCTTCATCACCAACGGCAACGTGGCCCGGCTCATCGTGCTCTTCGCGCGCACCGACCCCGAGGTGGCGTGGACGGAGGGCATCTCCTGCTTCCTGGTCCCCTCCGACACCCCCGGTCTCCGCGTCGGCCGCTTCGAGGACAAGCTGGGGCTGCGCCTGAACCAGAACGTGGAGCTGATCTTCGAGGACTGCCGTCTCCCCCGTGAGCACCTGGTGGGCGAGCCCAACCGAGGCTACGAGCTGGCCGAGGCGGTCGGCCCCGGCTCCAAGGTCAGGGAAGGGGCCCGCGCCCTGGGCGTGGCCCGAGCCTGCTACGAGCGCGCTCTGGCCTGGTGTGAGGAGCGTGTGCAAGGCGGCCGTCGCTTGGCGGAGCACCAACTCATCGCAAGCCTCCTCGCCGAGATGGCGACCGAGATCGAGCTGGCCCGGAGCCTGCTCTGGCGGGCGGCCTGGGCGGTCGACCATGACCCCGACCACTACCGGCCGCTGGAGGACATGGTCAAACAGGCCACCTCCGAGCTGGCGGTGCGGACGGCGACCCGAACCATGCAGCTCTTCGGCGCCAGAGGCGCGCTCCGCGAGTACCCGATCGAGAAGCTGATGCGGGACGCCGCCACCATCATGCTCCCCCCCATGGGCACCTACGCCTCCCTGGTCCGCCTCAGCCGCTGGCTGTTGACCCATCCCACCACCGGCCCGCTCCTAGCCGTGTCCGAGCCCGCCGGCTGAAGGCGCCGGCGCCGCACCGGCCGGAGCTCAACAAGGCCCAGCCCGGGTGGCCTGGGCAACCCTGATCAGGAGGGCACGGTTGGCGCGGTCGGAGTGGAAGAAGGCGGCGACATCCCGCCACCACTTCTCCACGCCGGCATCGCGCAGGTAGCCGCGCCCACCGTGGAGGTCGAGCGCTTGGGTCACCACCCGATAGCCGATCTGGGCGACCCCCGACCCCGGGCCTGGTCCGAAGGGATGGCACCTCGGCACCACCCGGCCGGTGAGCGGGGCACATCGCAAGCCCGCGGCGGATCGAGACTCCGCCGCGGGCACGACCACGGGCATCGCCGACCGCGACCGGCGATCGCCGCTCTCCTCTCTCCCGCCCTCCCGGGCTTCGCCCCCAGCGCCTACCTCCCGTAGGGCGATGGTCCGATCATGCGATGTTCAGCTCGCCCCGTCAAGGACAACGAGCACCAACCGGGCCGGCCGCGGCTCGGTCCCACCGGAGCGCGCTCCTGCTCGGGGCTGGGCCTCCCCGCTGGCCCGACCGGCGGCCCGCGGCTCAGCGCCGCGCCACGGCCGCGCCCAGGATCGGAGCGGTCGCGGCCTGCAGGACCAGGCCACGGGTCCCGTCGACCCGGACCCGCTCGCCATCGACGAGGCGACGCGTGCCCTCGACGGTGGCCATCACCGCCGGGATGCCGTACTCGCGGGCCACGATCGCGGCGTGGGAGCCGGCCGAGCCGGTGTCCGCCACCACCGCCGCCGCCCGTCGGAAGAGCGGGGTCCAGGAGGGGTTGGTGTAGGGCGCGACCAGCACCTCCCCGTCGCGCAGCTGGCCCCACTGCGAGGGGTCGCGCACCACGCGCACCGGCCCGTCGGCCAGGCCTGGGCTGCCCGGCGTCCCCCGCAGCAGGACGTCGGCGCCGTCCTCGGCCCGCCGGAAGAGCCGGGGATCGACCAGAGGCGTCCCCTCCAGGGCGGCGCGTCGCTCTCGCCGTCGCCGCACCAGCGAGCGGAGGTGGGCCACCAGCGGCGCGGGCGGCCACTCCTCCGCCACCCGCTCCAGATCGGCCAGAGTGAGGTGGAAGACCTCCTCGGGGGCGTCGAGCGCGCCAGCCGCGACCAGCCGCCGGCCGAGCTCGAGGAAGGTGCGCCGCAGGGCTGGCATGGGCATGGTGGCGAAGAAGTGGGTGTCCTCGCGCACCTGGAGCAGCCAGCGGGCCCGGTCGAGCGAGGCCAGGAAGGCGGAGCGCAGGGGCGCCCAGCGCAGCGGGGGACGGCCCAGCAGCTCGTCGCGGGCCAGCTCCCAGGGCCGGGGGCCGTCCGCGGGAGCCGGCGCCCCGATGGCCAGGCCCTGAAGGACGCCGAGCACCGCCTCCGGCGCGTCCTTCCAGGTCGGCATCGAGACCAGGGAGACCGCCGCCTCCCGATGCCCGTACTCGTCCAGGAAGCTCCGGAGCTGGCTCAGGAAGGCCCGACCCGACGGTCGTCGCTCCAGCGCCGACCACAGCTCGGAGGTCCCATGGGTGGAGAAGACGGCCGCCAGCTCGGGGTCGGACCGGACCCGGGTGGCCAGCGCCTCCAGCCGCCGGTTGGTCTCGGCGGTCATGGTCTCGACCCCCGACAGGAGGTCGCCGAACCGCCTGCCTCCTCCCGCCAGCGCCAGCAGCAGCCGCAGGCGCAGCAACCCGGAGACCCCTGCCGGCAGGTGACGGAGCCGCGGCTCCCGCGCCAGCGGCCGCAGGAGCGCCAGCGCTTCCCGCGCTGTGGCCAACAGCTCCGCCCAGGAGAGCGTCGAGGGATCGCGCCGCTCCAGGGCGCGGACCCGGGCGCGGGCCCGCAACAGGTCCGGATCCCGGCGCCAGTCCTCCGAGCGAACGCGGCGCCGGCCGGCCAGGAGCAGCCGGATCGGGACCAGGGGCAGCGCCGGCGTCGGTCGCAGCGGGACCCTGCCCCGGAACCGGATCACGACGCCATCCTCCACCACGAACAGCTCCTCCACGGTGGGCAACCTCACCCCGACCAGGCCGGAGACGAAGGCCAGGGCCTCGGTGAGCAGGGCGGGGAACCAGGAGGTCGCGTCCAGCGGGTAGGGCCGCACCGGCACGACCTCGGCCACCAGGGAGGCGATCGCCCGCCCCACCGTCCCGGCGCGGGGAGGCGGCTCGGGCAGGGCGGTCATCGGTCGCGCCTGGACGACGAAGGTCCGGCCATCGGCCCGGGCCCACTCCACGTCCTGAGGCGGGCCGAAGCGACGCTGGATCGCGGTGCCCAGCCGCGCCAGCCGACGCGCTTCCCGGTCCGAGAGCCGGGAGCGGCCGCCACCCAGGGCATCGAGCGGGACCCGCTCGGTCCCGCCGCCCTCGCAGGGCCGGACCATCACCTCCCACCGCCCCGGGGCGCGCTCGACGACCTCCCATCGACCCCACCGCCGCTTCCTGAGGACGAGCCGGTCGGGCGTGACCAGGCCCGAGACCAGGGCCTCGCCCAGTCCGGGCACGGCCTCGATCACGACCTCCTCCCGAGCCCCGGTCACCGGGTTGGCGGTGAAGAGCACGCCCGCCATCCTGGCCTCGACCAGACGTTGCACCACGACGGCGAGCTTCACCCTCTGCGGGTCGACCCCCTGGCGCTCGCGGTAGGCAACGGCCCGATCCGTCCACAGGGAGGCGAAGCAGCGCCGCACGGCCGAGAGCACGGCCTCGGCACCGACGAGGTTGAGGAACGTGTCCTGCTGACCGGCGAAGGCGGCCCCGGGCAGGTCCTCGGCGGTGGCGCTCGAACGCACCGCCACCGCCCCCTGGCCCAGCCGCCGGTAGGCCGCCAGGATCCCCCGCTCCAGCTCGGGTGGCATCGGGACCCGGGCCAGGGCCTCACGGATGGCGGCGCCGTCGCCGGGCCGCTCGTCCAGCAGCCGGGAGACCGTGGGCCCCGGGCTGGCACCGGCCACCAGGCGGTCGTAGGCGGCGGTGGTGACCACGAAGCCACCGGGCACCGGGAAGCCGGCGCGGATCAGCTCGCCCAGGCCGGCGGCCTTCCCGCCCACCAGGGCCAGGTCATCTCGTCCCACCTCCCCCAGAGGGAGGACCAGGGGAGCGGTCGCGCCCGAGGCCGGACGCCAGCCGCCGTCCGGACGCTCAGCGGGTCCCGGCACGGCCATCTTCGTCCACCGTTCCCCCCGACGAGGCCGACTTCGCCGGGGCCCCGATCGCCATGGCCCGGAGCCAGGACTCGACCATCCGATCCACGACCTGCTCGGTCGGCTCGGGGAAGCCCAGCAGGGACTCCGCCAGCGGCCGCGTGAGCTGGTGGACCACGATCGGCCCGACCAGCAGCTGGAGCGCGATCACCGGATGCAGCGGTCGCAGCCTCCCGGCCGCCATCTGCGCCTCCAGGTAGCGAATCAGGTCGGGCAGACCCCGGCCCATGGTGCGCTTCACACCCGTGAGCGTGTCCGGGTCACCCTTCAGGACCTCGTGCACGATCCGCAGCACCAGGGCCGTCCGCCCCGCCAGCGCCGCGGCGATCGCCCGGCCGACCGCGGGCACGACCTTCTCGGGGGGAGCGTCGGGCATCGCCTCGAGCACCTCCGCGACCGCCTCCCAGGGAGAGTAGGCGCGGACCAGCGCGCCGAAGAGCGCCGCCTTGCCCGGGAAGAGCCGGTACAGGGTGGCCCGGGACACCCCGGCGGCCTCGGCCAGCTCGTCCATGGAGAGCGCCGTCAGTCCACGGCGACCGACCAGCTCCAGCGCCGCCTCCAGGACGCGCTCACGGGCGCCGGGGGGCGGGCGGCAACCCAGCTCGCGCAGGAGCGCGGACCGACCGCCGAAGCGGCGGTAGAGCGTTCGAACCGAGACCCCGGCGGCCGCGGCCAGCTCCTCCATGCTGGCCCGGTCGCCGCGGGCGCCGAGCGAGCGCGCGGCGTCCAGGATCTCCTGCTTCGACCGTCCGGATGTCACGTCATGATATTGTACGAGACGTATCGTCTCATGACACGACAGCAGCGGAGGCGTCAGCATGGACGAGAGGCGCGGAGGAGCGGCGACGGTCGAGGCCGGGAAGAGGGGCCGGCGGTGGGGGGCGATCGCCCTGCTCGCCGGCGGCGTGGTCGCCGGGGTCGTGCTCTGGCGCCGAAGGCGCGAGGCCCCGGGGCGGCCGAGGTGGTACGCCCTGGTGTACCGGGCCGTCTACCTCCTGGGTCTGAGGGTCTGGGATCGGGCCCGGCCCCTCCGCGATCTGGTCGAACTCATCGAGGGCGAGTCCGCGCCGGCACCCGGACGCGCGCTCGACCTCGGCTGCGGGACAGGCACCGACAGCGTCTACCTGGCCCGTCGGGGATGGGAGGTGACCGGGGTGGACATGGTGCCCAGGGCGCTGGCCATCGCCCGCCGTCGGGCGGCGGCGGCCGGGGTCTCCCCACGCTTCCTGCGGGGAGACGTGACCCGGCTGCCGGAGCTGGGGGTCGGCCCCGGCCACACCCTGCTGCTGGACTTCGGCTGCTTCCACACGCTCCCCCCGGACCGACGGGAGGCATACGTCCGGAGCGTGTCCGCGGTCGCCGCCCCCGGCGCCACCTTCCTCCTCTTCGGCTTCGTGCGGCCGCCCCGGCTGGCGCCGATGCACGCCGGCGTGAGCCCGGAGGAGGTCCGGCAGCGCTTCGGCGGCGGCTGGGAGCTGCTCGAAGCGGCGCCGACCTCGGTGGACGGGGTCCAGGTGGCGGGCTGGCCCGCCGACCGCCTCTTCGAGCTCTGGCGCTTCCGGCTCCGCCGGCTCCCGGCTAGCGGGGACGCCAGGCGTCGAAGCGGCGCTCCAGCCGCTGGAGCAGGATCTGCAGGATGACGCCCGCCCCGGCGATGATGATCAGGGCGGCGAACACCTTGGCGGTCTGGAAGGTCGAGCCGGCCGTGGACATGGCCAGGCCCACCCCGTGCTGGGCCGCCACCAGCTCTCCCACCACCACCCCGATCAGGGCGTGCCCGACCCCGAGCCGCAGCCCGGTGAGGATGAACGGCACCGAACCGGGCAGGGCGATGGTGCGGAAGATCTGAGCGTCGGAGGCGCCGAAGGAGCGGGCCGCCTTGAGCAAGGTGGCGTCCAGGCTGCGAACGCCGGCAAAGGTGTTGATGGCGATGGGGAAGAAGGCGCCCAGGAAGATCACCGCCACCTTGGACCAGATGCCGATCCCGAACCAGATGATCAAGAGCGGCAGCAGGGCGATCCGAGGCGTGCTGTAGAAGAAGCTGATGAAGGGGTCCAGGACGTACTGAAGACGCCGGTACCAGCCCATGAGCAGCCCCAGGGGCAGGCCGACCACGATGGCCAGGCCGTAGCCGATGGCGAGCTCCTGACCGCTGGTGGCGGCGTCGATCGCGAACTCGCTCGAGGTCACGTAGGCGACCAGCGCGGTCACGATGTCGGTGGGGCCGGGCAGGAAGAGCTCGGGCACCACCCGGGCCATCGCCACCAGCTGCCAGGCGACCAGGAAGACCACCACCGAGGCCACGCCAATCAGCCAGGGCTCGAACGAGGCCACCCGGCTCCGCGGCCGCCTGAGCGCCGGCTGCGCCTCCGGCTCGGCCGTGGCCGCCACCTCGAAGGCGACCTCCCCCTGCGGTGTGCGGGTGCTCATCTCGCCGCCGCCCGGGCCATCGTGCCCTCCTCCTCGATCAGGGTCCAGACCCGGTCCTCGTAGGCGAGGAACCGAGGATCGCGCTTGATCCGCAGCTCTCGGGGCCGGGCCAGGTCGACGTCGATCTCCTCCTTGACCCGGCCCGGGCGGGCGGTGAACACCACCACCCGGTCGGCCAGGTAGATGGCCTCCTTGATGTCGTGGGTGATGAAGATGGCCGTCTTGCGGGTCTGTCGCCAGATCCGGAGCAGCTCCAGCTGCATGAACTCCCGAGTCTGGGCGTCGAGGGCGGCGAAGGGCTCGTCGAGCAGCAGCATGACGGGGTCGGTCGCCAACGCGCGGGCCAGGTTGACGCGCTGCTGCATGCCCCCCGACAGCTCCAGCGGATAGGCGTCCTCGAAGCCCTCCAGGCCCACCAGCCTGATGTGCTCCCGAGCCCGCTCCCGCATCTCCCGGCGGCTCAACTGGCGCTCCAGCTCCATCCCGTACATGACGTTGCCCAGGACCGAGCGCCAGGGCAGCAGGCTGGGCTGCTGGAAGACCATGGCCCGGTCCCGGCCGGGGCCGGTGACCGGCCGGCCGTCGATGACGAGGCTGCCCGAGCTGATGGGCAGCAGGCCGTCGAGGGCGTTGAGGAAGGTCGTCTTGCCGCAGCCCGAGGGGCCGACGATGGAGACGAACTCCCCCTCGTGCACGTCCAGGGTGACGCCGTCCAGAGCCAGGAGCGGCTCGTCCGAGCGCTCCCGCCAGTAGTGGACGCGCACGTTCCTGGCGCTCAGCTTGACCGCCGTCCGCTGGCCGTCCACGTCCTCAGCGCTCCAGCAGGTGGCCCCAGCGCTCCAGCGCCCGCTGGCGCACCTCGCGCGGGGGCACGTTGACGGGCGGGAACTGCTCCCGCCACTCCCAGGGCCGGGTGGCGTCGATCAGCGCCCGCGAGTTGGTGAAGTCCTTGGCCGCCTTGCGCTCGGGCGGGATGCGGGGGTCGAGAGGGGTGCTCCAGGAACGCCGGATGATGTCGATCGAGGTGGCCGGGTCCGACCTGGTGCAGACCGCCCAGATCACCTCCTGCAGGTCCGAGGGATCGATGTCGTCGTCCACCACGATCGTGTAGCGACCGGCGTAGGCCCCCGCCCGACACTGGGCGGCCACGTGCAGGGTCTGGCGGGCATGGCCCGGATAGCGCTGCCGGATCGCCACCACGGTGAACATCCGGGCGCCGCCCACCTCGTGCTGCCAGGCGCCGACCACGTCCGGGATGCCGGCCCGCTCCAGCTCGTCGCAGAGCAGCGCCGAGCGCAGCACCGCCCGGTACCGCGACTGCTCGTCCGGCGGCTGGCCGGGAGGCTCACCGAGCAGGATGGCGCCGTCGCGGTAGTAGAGCGCCTCCACCTTCAGCACCGGCTCGGGCCGCACGTCGGAGGCGTAGTACCCGGTCCACTCGCCGAAGGGCCCCTCCGGGAGCAGCTCCGAGGGATCGGCGAAGCCCTCGACCACGATCTCGGCGTCGGCCGGGATGGGGAGACCGGTCACGGGTCCGCGGATCACCCTCAGGGGCTCGCCCCGGACCGCCCCCACCCATTCGTACTCGCTGATCCCGTAGGGGATCTCCGTGCAGGAGGCCAGGAAGAGCAAGGGGTCGGCCCCGAAGACCATGGCCACCGGGCAGGGCTGGCCGCGGTCGAAGTACTTCTGACGGTGCAGCCGGCCGTGCTTGCCGGGCGAGATGTAGTAGCCCAGGCGCCGGGCGTCGTGCAGCATCACCCGGTAGGTTCCCAGGTTGACCCAGCCGTCGTCCGGATCCCGGGTGACGTCGAAGGAGCCGGTGCCGAGGTAGCGACCACCGTCTCCCGGGTGCCATTTCGGCGCCGGGAAGATCGTCATGTCCACGTCCTCGCCCCGACGCACGTTCTCGAACACCGGACCGTCGTCGACCTCGACCGGCGGCAGCGGCTCCAGGGCCTTGATCCGCCGCCGCCACCCCTCCGAGGTCTCGGTCCGGCTACGGCCCGGGGGCAGCCCCAGGGTGAGCGCGATCCGGTCGATGGCGCCGAGGGCGTTGACCAGCACCCTGAAGCTCGGATCGTAGCCGGGCACCTGATCGAAGACGACGGCGGGCGCGCCCTCGTGGTGCTGGAGCACGTCCGTGGCGGCGCCGATCTCCTCCTCGGCGTTCGCCCCGTGGACGACGCGCAGCTGGCCCATCGCCTCCACGCGCTCCAGCCACTCGCGCAGGCCCAGGTAGGTGAACCGGGTCTCGGAACGGATGTCGGCTACCGCCACGGCTGCCCCTCCAGTCCTCCCTTCAGGCGAGCTAAGGTCTGACATTCAGACCAATGCACCAGAATAGCCCGCAAACCCGGTATCGTCAACGTGTCGATGCCGCCAAGCGACCCGTCGGACCCGACCTCGATCCCGCCCGATGCCGGCGACGGCGACCGCCGCTCGGGGGTTTCCTTCGAGTTCACCCGCGTGCGCCCCGCTCGGGTCTCCAACGAGGTCGTGGCCCAGATCCGCGAGGCCATCTTCAGCGGCCGCTACCAGCCCGGTGACCGCCTGCCCACGGAGCGGGAGCTGTCCCGGCAGTTCGGCGTCAGCCGGGTCACCGTGCGCGACGCGCTCCGGGCGCTGGAGGCGGCGGGGCTGATCGAGGTGCGGGTGGGCGGCCAGGGCGG
>DASRBU010000262.1:0-2485 GCA_035653475.1 Candidatus Dormiibacterota bacterium
CATGATCGGGGTCAACGTCCCCGTCGCCCAGCCCTTCGCCTTCTTCCCCTTCTCGGGCTGGAAGCACTCCTTCTACGGCGACCTCCACATCCACGGCACCGACGGGGTCGACTTCTACACCCGAAAGAAGATGCTGATCTCCCGCTGGTGAGGCGCGCCGGCCGGTCGACGGCGGGCGTTCGCCGAGCCGTGGGCAGCGGCGAGGCGAGCGCCCCCTCCGCGCTCGGCGTTCTGACCTCGACAGCCGTCTCGGCGTCCACTTGGGATGCCGGGTCGGGCGCGACGAGGTCGGAACGGGCCCCGGTCGATGAGGACCGATCCGTGCGCCGGAAGGGATGCATGCACTGCATGTTATGCATGCAATGATGCTATGCTCGGGGGGTGAAAGCGTTGCAGGTTCGGGATGTCCCGGAGGACGTGCTGCGCGTGCTGCGCGTACGGGCGGCCGAGCAGGGCCTCTCCCTCAGCGGCTACGTGCTCCAGGTGTTGCGGGAGCACGCGGCCCAACCCACGATTCGAGAGGTGGTCGGTCGGCCGCGATCGGGCTGGGCGCGGGCGACCCGCGACGAGGTCGTGGACGCGATCCGGTCGGGGCGAGAGGAGCGGGAGGAGAGCTGGTCGCACATCGCTCGCGCCAGGCATGGTCGTTGACGCATCGGTTTTGATCCAGGCCCTGGCCATCGAGGAGCCGGGTGGGCCAGTGGGCGTGCGCCTTGCGCGCGAGACCGTGCTGCACGCGCCGAGCCACGTCGGCGTGGAGTTCGCCAATGGAGTGCGTCGCCTCGAGCTGCACGGGAAGATCTCTCCCGATCGAGCGGCAGAGGCGCTGGACGACTTCCTCTCGCTCCCGATCCAGCAACATCGATTCGAACCCCTTGCGCATCGAGCCTGGGCCTTGCGCCACCACCTCACGGCCTACGATGCGGCGTACGTGGCCCTCGCGGAGAACCTCGGGCGGCCGCTGCATACGCTCGATGCCCGCCTGGCTTCGATCCCTGGCCTGCGCGGTGCGGTGGTCGTTCTCTGACCTCGAGTGAGGAGAGGGCGACGCGTTCCCGGGCAGCTGCCTTGCGCCGCCACCGGTCCTCGCCTGGGACGGCCGGTCCCGCGCCGGGGTCGTCGCTCTCCCCGTCGCGGTCGGGGCGGCCCGCCGGTGGGCGGGAGCGATGGCCCTGGTCGTGCCGGTGGCGGCTGGCTCCCGGTGGCGCTCATCGGCGCCGAAACGCCCCTCGAGCGACGTGCGGCTGGAGCGCTCCTCGACCGTGGGCGCGAGCGGCGACCCCCGGAGGCGGCGGGCGCCGGCTCGGGAAGGCGCGCGGGGTGGGGGCCCACGGAGGCTCGCCGGTCGAACCCGCCGGCAGGACCTCGGTGGGCGGGGCCGTGTCGACCGCGCCGGTCGTTGGAGCCGGCCTGCGGTTGCGGCCACGGAGAGGGCCGAGGATGGCCGTAGAGTGGGTGCGTGGCCCGCCGCCCGCGGGCCGGAGTCCAGGGAGGAGGACGGCGTGAGGTTCGGCATCTTCTACGAGCACCAGCTCCCGCGGCCCTGGGAGCCGGATGCGGAGCACCGGCTGCTGAAGGACGCGCTGGAGCAGATCGAGCTGGCCGACCGGCTCGGCTACGACTACGTGTGGGAGGTCGAGCACCACTTCCTGGAGGAGTACAGCCACTCCTCGGCGCCGGAGGTGTTCCTGGGCGCGGTCAGCCAGCGCACGCGCCAGATCCGGATCGGGCACGGCATCGTGCTCCTGCCCGTGAACTTCAACCATCCCGCCCGGGTGGCGGAGCGGATCGCCACCCTCGACCTGCTCTCGGACGGTCGGGTGGAGTTCGGCACCGGGGAGTCGTCGTCCGAGATGGAGCTGCTCGGCTTCCACGTCGAGCGGGCCGAGAAGCGGGACCAGTGGGCCGAGGCCCTCGACGCCATCACCCGCATGTTCGTGGAGGAGCCCTTCGCCGGCTACGAGGGCCGCTGGCTGCGCATGCCGCCCCGCAACGTCGTCCCCAAGCCCTACCAGCGGCCGCACCCGCCCCTGTGGGTGGCCTGCAGCCGCCGCGAGACCATCCACCTGGCCGCCACCAGGGGCATCGGCGCCCTCTCCTTCTCCTTCATCGAGCCGGCGGCCGCGCGCCAGTGGGTGGACGACTACTACGCCACCATCGCCAGCGAGCGCTGCGTGCCGGCGGGCTTCGCCGTCAACCCCCAGGTGGCGGTGATCACCCCCTTCATGTGCCATCGCGACGAGGCCACGGCCATCGACCGGGGCCTGGACGGCGGCCACTTCTTCGGCTACTCGCTCGGCCACTACTACGTCTACGGCGCCCACACCCCGGGCCGGACCAGCGTCTGGGACGAGTTCCAGGAGCGCCGCTCCCAGTTCGGCTTCGACCGCGAGCTGGCCGCGCGCCAGGGCCAGGCGCTGGCGGCCAGGATGCAGGAGCAGATGGGCTCGCTGCGGGGCGCGATCGGCACGCCCGACCAGATCCG
>DASRBU010000263.1:0-3142 GCA_035653475.1 Candidatus Dormiibacterota bacterium
CAGGCGACCCTGGAGCAGGGGCTGCTCTCCGACCCGCTGGACAAGATGATCGTCTGCCTGCTCGCCTTCCTGGTGCTGTCCGGCCTGCCCCGCCGGGTGCTGGCGCGGTTCCCCAATGGGGAGCGCCTGGTCGAGTCCGGCTGAGGCCGCCGTGGGCGTGATCCGGGAGGACGGCGGCGTGGCCGCCGGCCCCGCCCTCCGCCTCGCTGGAGCGGGGGGCATCGCCCCTGTCACCCGCCTGGCGCTGGCGGTGAGCGGCGGCGGGCTGGGGCTGGCCTGGGGCGGCTGGGTGGCGATCGCCGTGGCCGCGGGCGGCGCGGCCCTGGCCCTGGCCCTGGGCGGGGCGCGCCGGCTGGCGCTGGCCGGGCTGGGGCTGCTCCCGGTGGTGCTGTCCAGCCTGGCCCTGAACGCCTTCCTGCCGGCCGGCGGCGGGGGCGTGGCCACGGCCCTGGACGCGCTGGCCCGGCTGCTGGCGGTGACGCTCCCCATGACGCTCCTCTTCGCGGTCACCCCGGCGGCCGACCTGCTCGCGGACCTGGAGGCCCGGGGGCTCGACCGGCGCGCGGTCTTCGTGCTGGGCGCGGCGCTGGCCGCCGTCCCCGGGACCCGGGAGCGGGCGGCGGGGGTGATCGAGGCCCAGCGGGCCCGGGGGCTGGACACCGAGGGGTCGTGGCCGCGGCGTGTCCGAGGGTTGTTGCCCCTGGTCGGGCCGCTCGTGATCGGGAGCCTGATCGAGGTCGAGGAGCGCGCCCTCGCCCTGGAGGTCCGCGCCTTCGCCGCCCCCGGACGCCGGACCGTGCTCCGGCGCTTCCCCGAGGGCCGCTGGCAGCGGGCGGCCCGCTGGGCGCTGGTCGGGTTGCTGGTGGGCGGGGTGGCTGCCCGGGTGGCGCTGCCGCTGGCCGGGCTCCCCGCCCCGGCCCGGGTGCGTCCCTGGTGAGCCGTGCTGGTCCTGGACCGGGCCGCCTACCGCTACCCGGGTAGCTCCCGCTGGGCGCTACCCCCGACCTCGCTCGAGGTGGCACCGGGCCGGGTGGTGGGCGTCCGTGGTCCCAACGAGTCGGGCAAGACCACGCTCTGCCTGGTCGCCTCGGGTCTGGCCCCGGTGGCCATCGGGGGTGAGCTGCAGGGCCGGGTGCTGATCGACGGGCGGCCGACGCTGGAGCTGCGCACCGACGAGCTGGCCCAGTGCTGCGGCCTGCTCTTCGATCACCCCGCTGCCCAGCTCACCGGCCTCCACCGGACGGTGGAGGAGGAGGTGGCCTTCGGGCCCTGCAACCTGGGGCTGAGCCCGGAGGCGGTGGTGGAGCGCACGGCAGAGGCGCTGCGGCTGCTGGGCCTCGAGGACCTGGCCGGGCGCGACCCCGGCCATCTCTCCGGCGGCGAGGCCCAGCTGGTGGCCCTGGCCGGGCTGCTGGCGCTTCGCCCTCCCTATCTGGTGCTGGACGAGCCCGTCTCCCGTCTCGATCGTGATCGCAGCGACCGGGTGGCCACGGCCGTGGAACGGCTGGCCGCGGCCGGCGTGGGGGTGCTCGTGACCGAGCACGACGAGGGGTTCCTGGCCCGGCTCTGCGACGCCATCCTCGACCTGGGCGAGGGGCGATGACGGGGCAGGAGGTGCCCGCGATCCGGATGGAGGAGGTCAGCTATCGCTACCCGGACGGGACCCTGGCCCTGGACCGGGTCTCCCTCCGGGTGGCGCCTGGCGAGGCGGTGGCCGTCACCGGCCCCACCGGCTCGGGCAAGTCGACCCTGGTTCGCCTCACCAACGGCCTCCTCCGGCCCACCCGGGGGCGGGTCCTGGTCGGCGATCGCGACGCCGCCGGGCTGCGCGTGGCCCAGCTGGCGAGGGTGGTCGGCCTCGCCCTCCAGGAGCCCGACCGTCAGCTCTTCTGCCGGAGCGTGCGGGCCGAGGTGGGCTTCGGCGGTCGGGAGCCGTCGGCGGTGGACGAGGCCCTGGAGCTGCTCGGGCTCGCCCCGGTCCAGGACCTCCACCCCTACGACCTCGGCTACGCGCGGCGCAAGCTGGTGGCGATCGCGAGCGTGCTGGCCATGCGTACCCCGGTGGTGGTCCTGGACGAGCCCACCACCGGCCAGGACCGCGCCGGCGTGGCCAGGCTCCTGGAGGTGGCGGCGCGCCTGCGCTCCCAGGGCCGGACCCTGATCGTGGTCAGCCACCACCGCCGCTTCGTGGAGGCCGCCTGCGACCGCGAGCTGCGGCTGCTGGGAGGACGCCTGGTCTGAGCCCGGCCGCTCCCGCTTTTCCCGCGGACTTGTGGCCGGGCGGGGGCGTGGTCTCGTATGCTGAAGAGGCCGCTGGTCGGCAGCGGCACCGCCGTCGTCGTTCCGTGGTTCCTCGAACGAGCGCGTGGGTTGGTTTTCCGAGGAACCGTTTGAGGACACGACGATGGCAGAGGGGACCATCAAGAAGATCGTGGCCGACCGCGGCTTCGGCTTCATCTCCGGGGAGGACGGCAAGGAGTACTTCTTCCACCGCTCCGCGATCGCCAACTTCGACGAGCTGCGGGGCGGGGAGCGGGTCTCCTTCGAGACCGAGCCCAGCCCGAAGGGCCCGCGCGCCGGTCGGGTGCGCGTGATCTGATCCCCCGGGACCGGCCCGGCGGCGTGGGCCGGGCCGGTCCCCGCTCCGTCCTCGACGGGCGACGGCCGGCGCCGGTCGGCCCCCGTGGCGGTTCCTCTACCCTGGTGGGCCGTGGCCACGACCCGGGCCAGATCCCGGGAGGTCGAGCTGGGCCGGCCCCTGGACGTCTGGCGAACGCTCTGCCCCCTGCGCCACGGCCGGGGTGACCCGGCCTTCCGCATCCTGGACGGGAGCGTGTGGCGGGCGACCCGGACGCCGGACGGCCCCGGCACCCAGCGCTTGTGGGTGGAGGGGCGCTGGCTCCGGGTCGAGGCCTGGGGGGCGGGAGCGGACTGGCTGATCGATCGGGCCGCGGTGCTGGTGGGCGAGGGCCGGCCGGGGTGGGAGACGCCGCCCCACCATCCCCTGCTGCGCGAGCTCGGGCGCCGTCACCCCGGCCTTCGCATCCCCCGCAGCGAGGCGGTCTTCGAGGCGGTGCTGGGCACGGTGCTGGAGCAGCGGGTGGCCGTCCTGGAGGCGGCCCGGTCCTGGCGCGCCCTGCTC